>JAOLYI010000025.1 GCA_028343315.1 Candidatus Pelagibacter sp. | reverse complement strand
CACCTTGTAGATAGATTGATTCTTAATGATAAGCGTATTGAGGGTATTAGGTATTCGATAAATCAAATTTCAAAGTTTAAAGATCCAATCGGCCGAGTTCTTGAACAGTGGCAAAGACCAAACAAACTAAAAATTAAAAAAATCTCGACACCAATTGGAGTAATTGGTGTGATTTATGAAAGTAGACCAAATGTGACTGCAGATGTTGCTGCTTTATGTTTAAAATCTGGAAACTGTTCAATTTTACGCGGTGGATCTGAAGCGTTTAATTCCAATAGATTATTGGCTAACCTATTTAGAGAGTCTCTAATTAAAAATAATATCGATAAAAACTGTGTTCAATTTATAGAAAACAAGAATAGAAAAATAGTTGACAGCTTACTATCTAAAATGAGTGCTTATATTGATGTAATCGTCCCAAGAGGAGGAAAAGGATTAGTAGCCAAAGTTCAAAAATTTTCAAATGTGCACGTAATTGGTCATCTTGAAGGCTTATGTCATATATTTGTTGATAAAACTGCTAATCTAAATGTTGCAAAAAAAATAATCATAAATGCAAAAATGAGAAGAACTAGTATCTGTGGGGCTGTTGAAACTCTTTTGATAGAAGAAAAAGCAATAAATTCACATGCTAAAGAAATTGTTAATGCTCTTATTAATTCAGGTTGCGAAGTAAGAGTAGATAATAAAATTAACAAATTATTTAATGGTAAGCTTAAAAAAGCTGTAGAAAAAGATTGGAAGACTGAATATTTGGACTCAATAATATCAATCAAGACTGTAAAGAATGTCAAAAAAGGAGTTGATCATATTTTAAAGTACGGAACCATGCACACCGATAGTATAATTACAAATAATAAAAAAAATGCTCAAATCTTTTTAAATGGAGTTAATAGCTCAATTGCTATGCATAATGTTTCAACTCAATTTGCCGACGGTGGTGAATTTGGTTTTGGTGGAGAAATTGGAATTTCAACCAATAAATTACCGCCTAGAGGGCCAGTAGGAATCAATCAATTAACTTCTTATAAGTATGTTGTTTCCGGAAATGGAATTGTCAGACCATAATAAATGGTAAAACCAGAAAATAAATCTGTTGGAATATTAGGTGGAAGTTTTGATCCACCCCATAAAGGCCATCTAACAATTTCTAAAATTGCAATTAAGAAAGTAAAATTAGATAAAGTATTATGGGTTGTTACAAAAAAAAATCCTTTTAAAAAAAATCCCTTTTACTCACTTTCTCAAAGGCTAAAATTCACAAAAAAGATAACAAGAAATGTCAAAAAAATCCAAACAGTTCATTTAGATAAAACCATTAAATCATCTAGAACTATAAACATGATAAATTATCTAATTAAGAAAAAAAAACTAAAAAATATTTTTTTTATTATTGGTTCAGATAATTTGATTACCTTGCACAAGTGGAAAAATTGGAAAAAAATAGTAAAATTGTCAAAATTAATTGTTTTTTCTCGAAAGGGATATGATACAAAGAGTAGAAAATCAATTGTGGCCAGATATTTAAAAAATAAAATTATTTTTATAGATAATAAACCTATAATAATTTCTTCAACAAACTTGAGAGAAAAAATAAAATAAGTAATTGATGAAAGTCATTGAGATAAAAAATAATATTGAAAAAATTCTTGATGACAATAAAGCGCAAAACATTACCACTATAGACCTAAAGAACAAATCGTACATTGCGGACTATATGATTGTTGCTTCAGGAACATCTTCGAGGCATCTTCAGTCGTTATCAGAAATTCTCGTCACAGAGTTAAAAAAACTAGGTTTATATGATTGCCGCATGGAAGGCAAAGATAGCAACGACTGGAAATTAGTTGACGCCTATGACGTAATTGTTCATATTTTTCATCCAGAAAAAAGAGAGTTTTATAATTTAGAAAAAATGTGGTCTGAAGAGATTCCAAAAGAAAAAGCTATGCTATGAAAAAAATACTAATTTTATTTATATTAATTTTTAACTTTTCAATTAATCCTGTTTTTTCAAAAAACGATCTTTATGAAAAAATTGATCTTTTTGGTGAGGTTTTAGAAAATATTAAGAAAGAGTATGTCGATGATGTTGATCAAGCTGAAGTAATGGACTCTGCTATTAATGGTGTTTTACAATCTCTTGATCCCTATTCTGCTTATATGAGCCCAGAATTATTTAAAGAAATGCAAACAGATACTAAAGGAGAGTTTGGAGGGCTTGGAATTGAAATTGGTATGGAGGCTGGAGTAGTCAAAGTAATTTCACCAATTGATGACACGCCTGCAGAAAAAGCAGGTATTAAAGCTGGCGACTACATTGTTAAAATTGGTAATGAGCAGGTTCAAGGTAAATCTCTAATGGAAGCAGTTAAATTAATGCGAGGACCTGTAGGAACTTCAATAGATCTTACAGTACGAAGAAAAGATGTAAAAAAACCTTTAGAATTTACAATAACGAGAAAAATAATTGAAGTTCAATCTGTTAGTTCTGAAATTATAAGTAAAGAAAAAAATATTGGGTACATAAGACTAAAATCATTTAACGAAAATAGTGATAAACAATTTTTGAAATCAATAAAAAAATTTGAAAAAAATCCAAAAATAAAAGGCTACGCAATTGATTTAAGAAATAATCCTGGAGGTCTTCTAACTCAAGCAATAAACATTACAGATTTTTTCTTAGATGATGGTGAAATAGTATCAACAAAGGGAAGAAAAATTTCTGAAACAAGAAAATTTTTTGCAAGAAGAGGTGATGAAACTAAAGGTAAACCGGTAATAGTTTTAATAAATAACGGTTCTGCATCTGCATCAGAAATATTTGCAGGAGCTTTAAAAGATCATAAAAGAGCAATAATCGTAGGCGAAAATTCTTATGGCAAAGGGTCGGTGCAATCGATAATACCTCTGAGAAATGGCGGAGGAATGAGATTAACAATTTCAAAATATTACTTGCCATCAGGTAAATCTATTTCAGAAGTGGGCGTTACCCCCGATATTGTGGTTGAAGAGTCTGGTGATGATTTCAAAATGAATTCAGAAAAAGATAACCAGCTTAATTATGCTATAAAACTATTTAATTCTTAACTATGAACAGTCAAAACCTTCCAATGCGTAAAGGCGTAGGAATTATTGTTTTAAATAAAAATAATCAAGTATTTGTTGGTAAAAGAAAAGACAATCCAGGAGACAAATGGCAAATGCCCCAAGGTGGTGTTGACGAAGGTGAAGATTATATTGCTGCAATGCATAGGGAATTAATTGAAGAGACTAGTATCAAAAACATAAAAATTATTAAGGAGATAGAAAATATTTTTGAGTACGAACTCCCAAAAAATTTAGTTGGAATTATTTGGAAAGGTAAATTTAGAGGACAAAAACAAAAATGGTTCATAACAAGATTTCTTGGACAGAATAGTGAAATAAATCTTAACACTAAACACCCAGAATTTATTGAGTGGAAATGGCTAGAACCAAAAAAATTGCCAGAAGTTATTGTTGATTTTAAAAAGAATTTATATTTAAAACTTTTAAATGAAATTAATTCAGTTATTGATTAATCTCTTTTAAAGTGTCTATTTTATAAGAAATGACGTATTTGTCTTTATCACTTAAACTGCTACCTTTTAATTTTTTTTCTGCTTGCTCTATTAAATCATTAATTGAATTTTTTTCTATATTTTTTAAATCTTTTGCTGTTGATGATAAAATTAAGAGATTATTATCAGAAAATTCAACTGTACCCTCTTCGACAAAATATTTTTTTTCTTCTTGATTTTGCACCAATATTAACCCTGGTCTTAAAAAAGTAATTAAGGGAATATGGTCCTTAAGAATGCCCATTTGACCCTCGAAGGATGGAATAGTTACTTCGGTTGCTTCTGATTTTAAAATTGTTTTTTCAGGAGTAATTATTTCAATAGTAAATTTATCAGACATTATTTATTTGCTGTCTTTGGATAACTTCTCAGCTTTTTCTATCGCTTCTTCTATACCGCCTACCATGTAAAATGCCGCTTCTGGTAAATGGTCATATTCACCTTTGCATATTGCATCAAAGCCTTTAATTGTATCATTTAGATCTACTAACTTTCCAGGTGACCCTGTAAATACCTCGGCAACAAAAAATGGTTGTGAAAGAAATCTTTGTATTTTTCTAGCTCTAGCAACTGTAAGTTTGTCTTCTTCAGAAAGTTCATCCATTCCTAAAATAGCAATGATATCTTGTAGGGATTTATAAGCTTGTAATATTCTTTGCACATCTCTTGCAACTCTATAATGCTCTTCACCAACAACTCTTGGGTCTAAAATTCTAGAAGTAGAGTCTAAAGGGTCTACTGCTGGATATATTCCAATTTCAGCAATTTGCCTTGATAATACTGTCGTTGCATCTAGGTGTGAAAATGATGTTGCTGGAGCAGGGTCTGTTAAGTCATCGGCAGGAACATATATAGCTTGCACAGAGGTTATAGATCCTTTGTCCGTAGACGTAATTCTTTCTTGAAGGTTTCCCATATCTGTAGCTAAAGTCGGTTGATAACCTACAGCTGAAGGTATTCTTCCAAGTAGAGCGGACACTTCAGAGCCAGCTTGCGTAAATCTAAAAATATTATCAACAAAAAATAAAACGTCTTGACCTTCTTTATCCCTAAAATATTCAGCAACAGTTAGTCCAGTTAAGGCAACTCTTGCTCTTGCTCCTGGAGGTTCATTCATTTGTCCATACACAAGAGCCGCTTTAGAGCCCTTGCCATCAGTTTTGATAACTCCCGACTCAATCATCTCGTGATACAAATCATTTCCTTCTCTGGTTCTTTCCCCAACACCAGCAAAAACTGAAAATCCACCATGCGCCTTTGCTATATTATTTATTAATTCCATTATGGTAACTGTTTTACCAACTCCAGCTCCACCAAAAAGACCAATTTTTCCTCCTTTTGCATATGGCGCTAAAAGATCAATGACTTTTATCCCTGTTACAAGCTGTTCGGTTTCCGTAGCTTGATCTGTGAACTTAGGCGCGGTTCTGTGTATTGGCCATTTTTCTTTAGTTTTAACTTCACCTCTTTCATCGATAGGTTCACCTATAACATTAATAATTCTTCCTAAAGTCTCTGGACCAACTGGTACACTTATAGGTGCCCCAGTATTAATAACTTCATCACCTCGTTTTAAACCTTCAGTAGCATCCATTGCTATAGTTCTCACCGCATTCTCACCTAGGTGTTGTGCGACCTCTAAAATTAATTTGTTTCCTGAATTTTTTACTTCAAGAGCTGTAAAAATTTCTGGTAAATCAGAATCAAAATAAACATCAACTACTGCTCCAATAATTTGTGTTATTTTTCCATTTTTATTCATAATTATAAACTCTCTGCCCCTGATATAATTTCAATTAACTCTTTTGTGATCGATGCTTGTCTGCTTCTATTATAATTTATTGTAAGTTTGTCTACTAAGTCTCCAGCATTTCTAGTTGCATTATCCATGGCTGTCATTCTGGACCCTTGTTCACTAGCTGCATTTTCTAATAACGCTTTAAAAACTTG
>JAOLYI010000024.1 GCA_028343315.1 Candidatus Pelagibacter sp. | reverse complement strand
AATTTTTATTACACTAAAGATAAACCAGTTATTTCCGACTCTGATTACGACAATCTCAAAAAAGAAGTTATTAATTTAGAAAATAAATATAGTTTTTTAGAAAAATTTGATTCAATTGATCAAATTATTGGCGCACCGCCATCAAAAAAGTTTAATAAGAAGAAACATTTAAAGCCAATGTTGTCATTATCTAATGCCTTTGATGATAAAGATATGCAAGTTTTTTTAAAAAAAATTAATAATTTTTTAAACATTAACGAAAGTGATATTGAGTTAATTTCCGAACCAAAAATAGATGGAATATCAGCAACATTAATTTACGAAAAAGGTGAATTAATCAAAGGACTTTCCAGAGGAGACGGATATACTGGAGAAGATATACTTGAAAATTTAAAAACAATTAAAGAGATACCAAAAAAAATAAATACAAATGAATTTCCAAATTTACTTGAAGTAAGATGTGAAATTTATATTGGAAAAAAAGATTTTCTTAAAATTAAAAAGCAGTTTGCTAATCCAAGGAATGCTGCTGGAGGCTCTCTAAGACAAAAAAACCCAAAAGATACTGCAAAAATACCTTTAAAATATTTTGCTTATGGCTTTGGGGCAATGAATCCAATCATTTTTTCTAAACAATCTGAATTTTTAGAAAAAATTAATAACTGGGGTTTTACTACTAATCCATTAGTAAAAACTGTAAAAGGAGGAAAGCAAATAGAAAAACAACATAAAAAAATTGAAACTTTAAGATCGAGTTTAGATTACGATATTGATGGTCTAGTTTTCAAAATCAATGACTTAAAATTACAAAAGAGATTAGGAAATACCTCAAATTCACCAAGATGGGCTATAGCCTATAAGTTCTCTGCTGAAAAAGCTGTAACAAAAATTAAAGATATTATAATTCAAGTCGGCAGAACTGGAGCTATTACACCTGTCGCTAAGGTAGAGCCGGTAACAGTTGGAGGCGTAGTTGTATCAAATGCAACTTTACATAATGAAGATGAAATTGAGAGAAAAGATATTCGAATTGGAGATACAATTAAAATTCAAAGAGCGGGAGATGTTATTCCACAGGTTATATCTGTTGATTTAACTAAAAGAGACAAGAGTTTCAAAAAATATATTTTTCCTCGAAAATGTCTTTGTGGAGCTGAAACTAAAAAAGAACTTAGTAAAAGTACTAAAAAACTAGATTCAGTAAGAAGATGTATTAAAGGATACGATTGTAGATTTACAGCGAAAGAAAAACTAAAACATTTAGTTTCTAAAGAAGCTTTTAATATAGATGGTCTTGGTAAAAAAGTTGTAGAACAATTTTGGGAATTAGATTTAGTTAGAGAACCATCAGATATATTCAATCTTGATTTTACAAAAATTGAAAAACTAGATGGATGGGGGGAACTTTCTATTGATAATTTAAAAAAAGCTATTTCAAAATCCCAGTTAATTTCTTTGGATAGGTTTATTTACTCAATAGGAATAAGACATATCGGCCACGAGAATGCGAAAATTTTAGCTGGTTTTTTCGGGACAATAAAGGAATTTAAAAAACTATTTGATACAAGCAATAGAAAAACAATTTTGATAAATTTAGCTGATTTAGATGGTATTGGTGAAACCCAAATTCAGTCGATTAATAATTTTTTTTTAAATGAAACTAATACTAAGATTATTGTAAAGTTGATTAACAAATTAAATATTAAAAATTACTCAATTCAAGGCATAGATGGAAAGTTTTCTGATAAAAAATTTATGTTTACTGGCGGTTTTCAGAAAATGAGCAGATCAGAAGCAAAAACTATCGTGGAAAACAATGGTGGAAAAGTCTTAGGTTCTGTATCAAAAAAACTTGATTTTTTAGTTGTGGGAGAGTCTAAACCTACTAAAAAAAAAATTGACCAAGCAAAAAAATTAAACATTAAAATTATTACAGAAAAAGATTGGAATAAAATTTTAAATAGTTGAACAAGCTTTTCTTAAATCAATAATTTCGGTTTTTTTCATTATACCTTTGAGATTATTAAATACTTTTTTATGATAATTATTTATCCATTTCTTCTCACTTCTATCTAAAATATTTTGATCAATAAGATCTTTATCAATTGGAGCCATTGTTAAATCTTCAAAAAACTTCCCTAATTTATTTTTTTTAACATAAATAAGATTTTCAATTCTTATACCAAAATTATTTTTTTCATAATACCCAGGTTCATTGGATACAATCATTCCTTCGTGAAATCTAATTTTATTATTTTTTGATATAGCATGAGGTCCTTCATGAACATTAAGAAAATAACCTACACCATGTCCAGTTCCATGAGCGTAATCTAACCCTATTTGTTTTAAATATTTTCTCGCAATTTTATCTATTTGGGAACCTGAGGTTTCTTTTTTTAAATTAAAATTTGAAACAGCTATGTGACCTTTAAGCACTCTGGTAAAAATATTTTTAATTCTATTGCTGGAGTTATTTAAAGATATAGTTCGTGTTACATCTGTTGTTCCAAATTCATATTGCCCACCTGAATCAACTAGATAAATATCTCCTTTTTTTAATTTTCTATTTGACTCTCTAGTTGGTTTGTAATGTATAATTGCACCGTTAGGTCCGGAGCCTGAAATTGTTGGAAAACTTAAAAATTTAAATTTTTTATTTCTTTTTCTAAAGTAATATAATTTCTTAGAAGCACTTATTTCAGTAATTTTCTTTTTATGAAAATTTTTTTTTAACCAAAACAAGAATTTTGTTAGTGCAGCTCCATCATAGATATGAGCTATTTTAACGTTTTTTATTTCTTTTTTATTTTTTATTGCTTTTAAATAATAAATAGGGTCTTGAAACTTAAGTATCTTGTTGTTTCTAGATATTATATTTTCATAATAAAATGAACAGGTACTCTTATCTATTATAAATTTTTTATTTTTTATTGCAGAAAGAACTTTGCTTATTGATTCTTTTTTTATAAAAGTAATTTTGTTAAACTTTTTTCTTAGTTCAACTGATACTTTTTTTAAATCACAAAAAAAATTTATATTTTTGTATTGGTCTATTAATACATGGCTATAAGGGATTGGTGCATATTTTGTATCTTGTCCTCTTATATTAAATAGCCAAGCATTATTTTCACTTGCAGTAATAAATTGATAATCAGCTTTTTTCTTTTTTAAATTGAGTACTATTTTGTTAATTTTTGATATGTGACTTTTACCCGTAGAGTAATTTGGTAATTTATAGAAGTTCCTTCTAGATCTTTTAATTTTTCTTTTCCAAATTAAATCAATTAAATTTTTATTTATTGGTTTAAAGTTACAATTACTTTTACCAAAAAAAATAGTCAATGTTTTTTTAGTGAATAATTTAGGATCAAACCCTATTGATAATTTTTTATTTTTTAGAATATCACAAGGCATTCGTTTAGGAACTGTGACTATTGTATAGAACTCACCACTTTGATTGTTAGCTTGCAATGTGTATCTACCATCGATAAATAAATAACTTGTATTTTTTAATATTAATGCAAATCCATAAGATCCAGAAAAATTAGAAATATAATTCAGTCTATCGTTATGTTCGGGTGTATATTCTCCAAAAAATTCATCGTTTTTTGGAACGATATAACCATCAATATTTTCTTTTTTAAAAGAATGTTTTAGTTTATTTATTTTTTCCATCTGAGAAATTTATTTTTTTTATATCTATTCCACCCAGGACTTCTGTACTCTTCATCAAATTCTATTGAATTGTCTTGGTTAAATTCATAATCATCATTTTTATCAATACCTACTTCGTTTTTTTCAATACTTTCTTCTGGTATCTCGTTAATAAACCTTGAAGGCAGAGCATCCATCCAATCTCCATGATAGGCTCTTTTCATTGCAAAAGATAAATAAGCTTCCTTTTTTGCCCTTGTAATACCAACGTAAGCAAGTCTTCTTTCTTCTTCTAAAGCAAAATCTCCTTTTTCCTCTAATGATTTTTGATGTGGGAATAAACCCTCCTCCCATCCTGGAAGAAACACAACATCAAATTCCAAACCTTTGGCTGCATGCATAGTCATAAGGTTTATTTTCGCTCCTTCCCATTCTTGATCAATTGAAGTCGCTAGCGCAACATGCTCCAAAAAGCTTTGTAAGTTATCGTAGTCTTGCATTGCTCTTAATAATTCTTTTAAATTCTCTAATTTATTTTCGTTTTCTAAATCTTTTTTATTTTTTAACATTGATGAATATCCAGACTCATCCAATACCAATTTCAATAAATCAAAATGCTTCATATTTAAGGAGTCTTTACGCCATTTTTGAATCATATTAATTAAATGATAAAGTGAAGTTTTTATTTTAGGTTTAAAATCTCCATTTTCTATAATTTTTAAAATAGAGTCTTCTAAACATAATTTATTTCTTTTACCGAATACATAAATTTGATTAAGTGTACTTTCACCTACACCTCTTTTTGGTGAGCCAATAACTCGTTCTAAGGCTAAATCATCAAATTTTTGATTAATAATTCTTAAATAAGATATGGCATCTTTAATTTCTGCTCTTTCATAAAATTTAATACCTCCAAGCACTCGATAACCAATACCAACTTGAAGGAATCTTTCTTCAAATTCTCTCGTTTGATAAATCGCCCTAACTAATATTGAAACATCGTTAAGAGAATAATTTTTTTTAATTTTCTTTTCAATTATATCACTAATACCTTGTGCTTCCTCTTTTCCGGTTCTATAACAATTTAGTTTTACTAATTCACCTTCATTTGCCGAAGACCATAATTTTTTACCAACCCTGTTTGAGTTATTTGCAATTAAATTGGAAGCAGTGTCTAAAATATTTTTTGTAGATCTATAATTTTGCTCTAATTTAAAAACTTTACAGTTTTTATAAATTTGATCAAATGTTAGGAAATTCTTAATTTCAGCTCCTCGCCAACTATAAATAGATTGATCGTCATCTCCAACACAACAAATATTTTTTTTATCATTTACTAACAAATTTAACCATTTATTTTGAATAAAATTTGTATCCTGAAATTCATCAACTAGAATATATCTAAAATTTTTTTGATATATTTCCCTTATGTCCTTGTGGTCCTCAAAAAGTTTTACACAAAATAAAATTAAATCTCCAAAGTCAAATGCGTTAAGATCCTTGGTTTTATTTTGATATATTTCGTAAACTTTTAATACCGATTTAATTATTGAGCCTGTTTTTCCTAATTTTACATCTTTTGGCAAAAGACCTTTATTTTTCCATTGATCAATATGGTACATTATTAATTGAGGAGAAAATTTTTTAGCATCCATATCTTCACCTTTAACAATATTTCTTATTAATTTTTTTTGATCATCTGTATCTAAAATGGTAAAATTACTTTTATACTCCAAAGCTTCAGCATGTCTTCTTAGAAACTTTACACTAATGGAATGAAATGTTCCCAACCATGGAACAGCATTAAAGCTCCCCTTAAAAAATTGCATAACCCTATTTTGCATTTCTTTTGCAGCTTTATTTGTAAAAGTTACGCATAATATTTGATTTGGCCATGCTTTTTTTTGATTTATTATATGAATAAGTCTTGTGGTTAGAACTCTAGTTTTTCCAGAACCAGCTCCGGCTACAATTAAATTAGGCCCCTCTGTGCTAAGAACAGCTTCTTTTTGTTCTTTGTTAAGGTTTTCAATTAAATTATCTTTGTTATTCATAAGAGAGAAATTTCATTTATATACTAGTTATAAAAATAAAAAAAATGATAAATAATTTTTATAAAACAATTCACAATAAGTACTATAGGTTTT
>JAOLYI010000023.1 GCA_028343315.1 Candidatus Pelagibacter sp. | reverse complement strand
TGATTCTTCTAAATTTTTATAATTTTTATAATAATCTAAATGTTCGTAATCAATGTTAGTTACAATTGAATAATTAATTGGTAGTTTTAAAAAACTTCCATCAGATTCATCAGCTTCTAATATTGCCCATTCGCCTTTTCCAAGTTTTGCGTTGCTTTGAAAGGAGTTAATCACTCCGCCATTAATAATGGTTGGATCTAATTTTTGATCTGATAAAATTTTTGCTACTAGAGAAGTTGTTGTAGTTTTCCCATGGGAACCTGTGATTATTATGTTTTTTTTTAATGAAACTACGTCTGCTAAAACTTCAGCTCTTGAATAAATTGGAGTTTTATTTTTTTTTGCATACAAAAGTTCAGTATTATTATTTTTAATGGCTGTCGATTTAACTAAAATTGTTGCTTTTTTCACATTTGCCAATTTATGACCAATAAATATTTTTATTCCTAACTTTGAACAACTAATTGTATTTTTATTTTTATTTTGATCACTGCCTTGTATTCTAAATCCCATGTTTTTCATTATTTGGGCTAGCCCACTCATTCCTATTCCTCCAATGCCAACAAAATGAATAATATCTTTTTGACCTAAATTAATTTTTTTCATTTAAAATTTTTTCTATTTGAGTATCCAGATTTTTAAAGATATCTTTGTCCGAATGTTGTTTTTGATTTGATAAGATTTTATTTATCAATGATTTATCTTTATAAATTAAGTTAATTAGATCGTATAATTTATTTTGTATATCTCTTTCTTCCAATAGGTACCCATAACCCTTTTTTGAGAAAAACTCAGCGTTTTTATACTGGTGGTTTTCAGCTGAGGTTGGCAAAGGTATAGAAATGAAAGGAATTTTTAAATTTAATAATTCTCCTAAAACAGAAGCGCCAGAACGAGTAATTACTAGATTTACTCTAGAATAATAATCAACAATATTATCTGTAAAATTAAATATTTCATGATCTATGTTAGCTTTTTTATAAAACTGAGATAATTGATCATTCTGCTTGATTTGACATTGTTGATAAACTTTAATTGAAATACCAGATTTCTTTAATTGATCAATTATTTGCGGCAGTTCATCTGCAAAAACTTTAGCGGCTTGACTACCTCCTAAAATTAAAAGTTTTATATTATCAAAATTAATTTTATGATTGACAAAATTAGAGTTAATTATTTCATCTCTTACAATATTGCCTATTTCAATAACTTTATTATTATATTTTTTTTTTATACCTTCTAATTCTTTATTAGAAACAAATATTTTTTTTGCAAAAGGCAATAAATATTTATTAGCTTTGCCAATGATTAGGTTGTTTTCATAAATAACAAATTTTATTCTTAAAATTGATGCTGCAATACAAATTGGAAAGGATGAGTAGCCTCCCATACCAAAAATAATTGATGGTCGGTTGAATAATAAAAATATTAAAGATTTTAAAATTGAAAATTTAACAATCAATATTGATAATAAAAATTTAAAAAAATTTCTTTTAATTAAAGGAGAAGAAGGTATTTTTATCAAGCTAAGATTTTTATAATTTTTAAGATACTTAAACCCTCTTTCGTCAGTAGTTAATTTTACAATAAAATTTTTACTCATTAAATGATTTGCAAGACTGTAGGCGGGGAAAATATGACCTCCAGTTCCACCAGTAGCAATTAATATTTTTTTAATCATATAAATATACTTTATTCTTAGTATAGTTGAGAATTACCCCAGCTAAAATTGCATTTCCAATAAGAGATGAACCTCCATAGCTTAAAAATGGCAAAGTCATTCCTGTAGTTGGTAATAAATTAGTATTTACTCCAGCATGAATAAATGTTTGAAATATTAATATTGTAGCCAACCCGCTTAAAGAAATTTTCAATAATTGACTTTCTTGGTTAAAACAATTTTTAATAATTCTGAATGAAATATATAAAAAAATAGTTAATATCATTATTGAAACTAATGAACCATATTCTTCAGATATAACAGCTATAACGTAATCTGTGTGGGGCTCGGGTACGCTGTATTTTAAAATGCCCTCACCCATTCCTGTTCCAGTTAATCCACCTAATTTTATAGCATCAAGAGCTGAGGTTGATTGAAATTTATCTCCCTGGCTTGGGTCAAAAAAAGTAGCTAAACGATTAATTATATACCCAAACTTCTCTGGTAGAAAAAATAATAATGAGCTAAGTGATATTAAAAAAATTGAAAAGAAAATAAAAATATAGATTAAACTTACTCCAGAAATAAAAACAGTTGCAACCCAGCTACCTGTTAATAATATTGATTGTCCTAGATCTGGCTGATCGATTAATAAAATTATAACACAACACAAAAGCATAAAGCTTAAAATATATTTAATCTTAGAGCTTTTAAATTTTTCAAAAGTTAATATTTGAACTGTCATTAAAATAAAAAAAGGTTTTAATATTTCAATTGGTTGTAATCTAAAAAAATAGAGATCAATCCAACGTTTAGCGCCTTTAACTTCTATTCCAATTATTGGGACTAATGCTAAAAAAATGAATGATATAATAAATAGTGGTAATATAAGCTTAATAAGCATTTCAGTTTTAATTACTGAAATTATAATCATAACCATTATTGCTAAAAATGTAAAAATAAGATGTTTTGTAAAAAAAAAATAATAATCTTTACTGAGTCTCTCGCCAGCAAGAGAAGATGTAGAAGAAAATGAAAAAAATAAACCTAAAAAAAATAAAATAAAAAAACTAAATAAGATTTTTTTATCTATAACTCTCCAGTAGTTTAGAAATAAAAATTTAAATGAATTTTTTGACATATTTGTTACATAACCTCTTAAATTCTTCACCTCTATTTTCAAAGTTATTAAATTGATCAAATGAAGCTGCAGCCGGGCTCAATAAAATAGATATGTTATTATATTTTTTTAATTTATAATCTTTTATAATTTCAACAATTGAGTTTTTTAAATTTTTTGTTATTGAAAAATCTAATTTATTTTTAATTTGTTTTTTAAAGAAATTTATATTTTTTCCTATTAAATAACACTTAACAATATTTTTTTGAAATTTTGATATTTTTAACTTATCACCTTTTTTTGGAAGTCCTCCTAATATCCAATAAATATTTTTAAGCCCAGATAGAGCAGATAAAGTAGCTCTGCACGAAGTTGCCTTGGAATCGTTAATAAAAGTAATATTATTCCTCTTTAAAAAAATTTCAAATCTGTGTGCTAAACCTTTAAATGATTTCATTGAATTGATGAAGGAATTATCTTTTATTTTTATTAATTTTGCGAAGGTGTAAACAAAACTCATATTTTCATCGTTTATACTAGAAGTTAAATAATCATTTTTAATTTTATGCTTTATTTTTTTGTAATCCTTATTTTCAGGAGTGATTAACTTGCTTGGGAATTTTTTTAATATAAAATTTTTTTTGAGTTTTTTGTTTATAATTGCAAAATGATTTTTATTCTGAAGTTTGAAAATCCTTAATTTTGAATTTAAATAATTATTCATACTACCATGCCAATCTAAATGATCATTAGTAAAATTAAGAAAAAAAGCATAATCGGGACAAATAAACTTCGAATGTGAAAGCTGGAATGATGATGCTTCTATAACCACATAACTATTTTTAGAATTTTTTACATTTAAAATTGGAGTACCAATATTTCCGCCTAGTGAAAATTTAAATTTATTTCTTTGAAATAAGTGTGCCAGTAGTTTGCAGGTTGTTGATTTACCATTCGTACCGGTCACAACAATGCTTTTTGACTTATTATTATTCAGATAAAATAGATCAATATCTGTGATTATTTTTTTTTTAAATTTATTTAAGTTTTTATTTTTGATTAGACTTATACCTGGGGTCAAAACAATATAATCGACCTGTTTTAAAGTTTCATTTAATTTCTTTGGCCTAAATTTTTTGTATATATTTTTCTTTTTATCGTCCCAAACTTTAAATTTTTTTATTTTGTTTTTTTTAAAAAATTTAATTACTGATTGCCCAGATGATCCTAAACCATAAACAAGGAACGATAGTTCTTTGAGTTTTGCAATTTTGAGCATGCTCTACCTTAACTTTAATGTTGCTAATCCTATTAACGCTAAAATGATAGCAATAATCCAAAATCGAATTACAATTGTAGACTCTGCCCAACCTTTTTTTTCAAAATGATGGTGTATTGGTGCCATCCTAAAAATTCTTTTTCCTGTTAATTTGAAAGATACGACCTGAATGATTACTGAAGCAGTCTCTAAAACAAATAAACCACCAATAATAGCTAAAACAATTTCATGCTTAACAATAATCGCTATAGCAGCTAGTGAGCCTCCTAAAGAGAGTGAGCCGGTATCCCCCATAAAAATTTTTGCGGGTGGAGCGTTGTACCATAGAAAACCTAAACAAGCTCCAACAACTGAACCGCAAAAAATAGCTAATTCGCCCACGTCTGGAATATATTGAATCTGCAAATATTCAGAAAAAATTGTATTGCCTACAACATAAGAAATTAAAGTAAATGAGAGTGCTACTAACATCACTGGCACTGTCGCTAATCCATCTAAACCATCGGTTAAATTAACAGCATTTGAAGCTCCTATAATTACAAACATACCAAGAGGAATAAAAAAAATACCCATTTGCCATATAAGATTTTTAAAAAATGGAAAATAAAGATTATATAAATATTCATGGTCTGAATAATTGATCAAAATTAATAAAGTTATTACGCTGATTAAAATTTGGCCAAGAAACTTATAAGTTGATTTAAGCCCTCTTGAATTTTTAAATTTTATTTTGAGTATGTCATCTAACAATCCTAAAGCACCTAAAGATAATGAAACAAAAATTAAAGTCCAAACATATACATTTTTTAAATCTGCCCATAAAATTGTACTAGAAATAATTCCAATAATTATAATTACACCGCCCATAGTTGGTGTTCCAGATTTCTTTATAATATGATCTATCGGCCCATCTTGCCTAATTGGTCCAGTGATCATTTTTTCTGAAAATAATTTTATTAACGGCCCACCAATTATAAATACAACAACTAAAGAGGTTACTACGGATAAACCAGTTCTAAAAGTTAAGTACCTAAATACATTTAAAAATGAATATTGTTCAACTAAAGAAGTGAATAGATTGAAAAGCACTTATATTCCTTTTATCATTTTTTTACTAAAACTGTTAAGTCCTGTTGCATTCGATCCCTTAATCATCAGATAATCATTATGTGCTATCATCTTGCTTAGGCTCAAATCTATATCTTCGTTACTTTGTAAAATATTTCCTCTTTTATCTTTGTTAAGTTGTTTATATGTGAAAATTGTTTTTTTTCCTTTAATGAAAACTTTATCGATATCAGAATTGTTAATAACTTTTGACAATTCTTTATGGTATTTTTTGGATTTAGAACCTAATTCAAGCATATCACCAAGTATCAAATATTTTTTAAATTTTTCTTTCTTAATCAAATTAAACTTATTGATAGCATTTTTAACGGACAAAGGGTTGGCATTATAACTTTCATCAATTAATTTAAATTTTTTCTTATACCTGTTTATAAAATATTTTTTACCCCGTCCTTCAGGAGACTCAAAATTTTTGAATTTCATTTTAACTTTAAAAATATCAATTTTAAGTTCTTTTAAAACAGCTATTGAGGCGAGTACATTATAAATATTTAAATCTTGAATTTCAAAATCTATAGACTGATTGTTTATGCTTAAAAAAATTTTCGATTTCTCATCTTTTTTTATAATTTTTTTAATATGTACATTTGAATTTTTATGTTTTCCAAAAGTAGAAACTTTTAATTTATAAGATTTTGCCTTTTTAAATAAATAATTAAAAAATTTATCATCTCTATTTAAAATAACAGTTCCACCTGGTTTAATGCTCTCCATAATTTCCGATTTAGCTTTAGCTATTCCATAAATATTTTTAAAGTTTTCTAAATGAGCTTCGCCAATATTTGTAATTACTGCTATGTGAGGCTTTATTAGTTTATTTAAATTTTTTATTTCTCCCGATCTACTCATACCCACTTCAAAAATTCCAAATTTATCATCAAAACTTAAGTTAGATATGCTGATTGGGACTCCCAAGTGATTATTAAAAGACTTGGGTGAAGAATAAGTCTTATTAAAATTTTGCAATAAATTCGTAATTAAATTCTTTAATGATGTTTTACCCGCGCTACCTGTTATTGCTATTATTTTAGCTGAAGAATATTC
>JAOLYI010000022.1 GCA_028343315.1 Candidatus Pelagibacter sp. | reverse complement strand
TCTTCTGAAGTAAAAGATGATAATCCCCTAGCTAATTGCTTGTTATTTTGATCAAGGATTAATATATTTTCTCCTTTCTCAAAAACACCATTAATTTTTATTACGCCTGCTGCTAGAAGACTTTTACCATTTAGTAAAGCTTTGGAAGCTCCCTCATCAATGTTTATAGTGCCATTGGAATTTAGAGAACTAATTATCCATTTCTTTTTAGCATCTAAACTAGAAATTTTAGGCAAGAAATGAGTAAATTTTTTATTTTTTATCATGTTATTAATCGGACTAATATTTTTACCATTAGCTATAAACATATGACAACCTGAATTCATACAAATTTTTGCAGCATCTAATTTGGTGGCGATACCACCAGATCCGTAATTGTTTTTCCTATTTTCAATAAGAGAGGTTATATTTTTATCAATAATCTTAACCTCCTTAACAATTTTTTTGTGTTTTGATTTATTGTATAAACCATCCACATCAGAAAATATGATGAGTGTGTCTGCACCTATAATTTGGGCAACTCTTGCTGCTAATCTATCATTATCCCCATATTTTATTTCTGTTGTTGCAGTAGAATCGTTTTCATTAACTATTGGAATTGCTTTTAATTTAAATAAATTATCAAAAGTCCTTCTAACATTTATCGCCCTTCTTCTTTGCTCAGTATCGTCAGGGCTAATAAGAATTTGACCAGTTTTAATCTTATATTTTTCAAACAATTTTTGAAATTCACTTGCTAAATGAATTTGTCCTATAGCAGCAATTGCTTGAGACATTTCAAGCTTGATTTTTTTTTTCTTTATTTTGAGATATTTTTGTCCGAGCGCAATTGCACCAGATGAAACAATAACAAAACTTTTGTCTTTTCCGTATTTTTTAATATCTTTGATTAATGAAGTGACCCATTTTTTTTTAAACACTCCTTTGTAATCAACCACTGTTGATGAACCTAATTTTAAAACAATTTTTTTTGAGTTTTCAATTAGCATTTTTAATTAATAATTTTTTTACTTTTTGAATGTCTTTATCTGAAAAAACAGAAATAACTTCATATCTGGATTTTACCTTTTTTTTAAATTCTTTAAGTTTTTTAGAAATTTCTTTTTCATTAAGTAAATCTGACTTATTGAAAAAAATAATTTCTTTTTTCTCCATCAGATTTTTATCATAAGTTGATAGTTCTAACTTTATTTTTTGATAGGCATCTAATAAGTCATCCTCTGAAATATCTATTAAATGAAGTAAAACTTTACATCTTTCAATATGCCGTAAAAATTTATCACCTAATCCTACTCCTTTATGAGCCCCCTCAACTAGTCCAGGTATATCAGCCAAAGTTATTTCCTTGTCATCATAATGCGTAACTCCCAAGTTAGGGTTGATAGTTGTAAATGGATAATTTGCTATTTTAGGTTTAGCTCTTGTCAGTGCAGCTAGCAAACTTGACTTCCCTGCATTTGGTTTACCTACAATTCCAATATCGGCTATTACTTTTAATTGAAGCCAGATCCAAAACTCTTCTCCAATTTTTCCTTTAGTTTTTTTCTTTGGAGCTCTATTTGTCGAACTTTTAAATCTTACATTACCTAAACCACCTTTACCTCCAGAAGCAACAAGATACTTCTCTTTATTTTTTGTAAAATCATAAATTAAAGTATTATTATCTTCTTCATAGATTTGAGTTCCTGTAGGAACTTTTAAAATTAAATCTTTACCATTTGCTCCAGTTTTATTTCTTTTACTTCCAGGCCTACCATGGGCTGCTTTAAAATGCTGAGCGTATCTAAAGTCAATTAGTGTATTTAAATTTCTATCTGACACTATAATTATAGACCCACCATCACCACCATCACCGCCATCAGGTCCACCGTATTCAATAAATTTTTCTCTTCTAAAACTAGCAGAACCCGAACCGCCATCGCCTGCTTTAATGTATATTTTTGCTTGATCTAAAAATTTCATCGTCGGTGATTATAAATAACTTAAGTTATTTATAAAATTAATTAGGGATTACAGAAACAAAAGTTCTGTTTAATTTTGATTTTCTGAACTTAACTTTGCCTTTTACTAAGGAAAATATGGAGTGATCTTTACCCATCCCAACGTTATCACCAGGGTGTATTTTAGTTCCTCTTTGTCTAACGATTATATTTCCAGGTATTACTAGTTGATCTCCGTATTTTTTTACACCAAGACGTCTACCTTTACTATCTCGGCCGTTTTTGGATGATCCACCTGCTTTTTTTGTTGCCATTAGGTTTTCCTATTTTTTAGTAGCTTTCTTTTTTTCTGTTTCTTTTTTTACAGTTTTTTTTGCTCGCTCAATCTTTGCTTCGTCTATTATTTTTCCACCTTTAGACATAATCTTTGTAATTTGTATTTTTGAATGCCTTTGTCTATGACCATTCTTTTTTCTTGAATGTTTTCTTCTTCTTTTATGAAAAATTAAAACAGTTCTATCTTTAACAAGATCTAAAAGTTTTGCTTCCACTATGGCACCATCGATATTTGGGCTTCCAATTTCAGTAGTTTTATCGTCATTTAAAAGCAAAACATTATTGAATTTTACCGTTTCACCGATTTTAGCATCAAGTTTTTCTATCTCTAGTATTTTACTAGCAGAAACTTTGTATTGTTTTCCACCAGTTTCAATAATTGCAAATGACATAATTTTTTTCTTTTAAGTTTCAGGGCAATATAGCCTTCAATAAAATCAAGTCAAGATTATTGAGCTTAAAAATTGTCTTTTAGATCCCTTAATTTAGTAAATATTTCTAAATTAGAGGCCTTTTTTAAATTTAATATGTTTTTAACATCAAGGTCATCAGTTCTTAAAAATATATTCATCTGTTTTTCTTTAAGCAAAGTTGATGGAATAGAAGGTTCACCATTTTTTAATTTTTCTTCAATAGTATTCTTTGTTTTTTTTAATAAATCGTTGTTTGGATTGTATTTAATACAAAATTCAATATTTTTTTGAGTATATTCATGACCACAGTAAATTTTTGTATCTTCAGGGAGGTCTTTAATTCTATTTAAAGATTCAAACATTTGTTCATATGTGCCTTCAAAAACTCGACCGCATCCCATAGAAAATAATGTATCTCCAGTAAATATTACTTTTTCTGTTTTTGAATAAAAAGCGATATGCCCTGTAGTATGACCAGGAATAAATAAAGTTGTAAACTTTATGTTTCCAATATTAAATTCTTCATTGTCTTCTAATAACTTATCTATATTAGGTATTCGTTCCTCATCACTTTTGAAACCAAGAATTTTTGAGTTATATTTTTTCTTGAGTTCCTTATTTCCCCCAACATGATCATAGTGGTGGTGAGTATTCAGTATATAATCTAATTTTTTGTATTTTTTACTTATAATTTTATCACAAGGAGCAAATTCGGAGGGATCGATAATAGCAACAGTATTTGATTGGTTATCGTGTATTAAATAACTGTAATTATCATTAAGGCAGGAAATAATTTCAATGTTCATCTTATCCTATTAAAAAAATTCCTAATTTTGAAAATAGATTTTTCATTTCTAAATTATTTTTTTTAATTAATGAAATATTATTTTCATTTACACCAATAACTTTTTTTATTTCAATATTTTGATCCTCACAATAGTTGAAAAGGTCTTTTATGGTACACATATGCAAGTTAGGAGTATTAAACCAAGTATTTGGCAATGTTTTTGTAATAGGCATTTTGCCAAAGAATAATAGACCTGTTCTTACTTTCCAATATCCAAAGTTAGGTATAGAAACAATTACAGATTTACCAATCCTTAACAATTCTTTTAGTACTTTATCTGGTTTAAAAAACGCTTGAAGAGTTTGACTAAGAATAACGTAGTCAAATGATTGTGGAGGGAATTGATAAAGTTCAGTTTCCGCATCACCTTGAATAACAGGTAGCCCTTTAACTATACATTTTTGTACATTACTTTGATCGAGCTCTAACCCTCTTACTTCAATATTTTTATCTTTAGCAAGAAGATCCATCAAAGAACCATCACCGCAACCTACATCAAGAACTTTTGAGTTATTAGGTAATAAATCTGCGATTACTTTAAATTCACTTTTCATTTTTTAAATTTTTCGTGCATTGAGTCTATGAAACCTTTTAAAGTCTTTAAAAACTCAGGTTCATCAACCAAGAAAGAGTCATGACCCTTATCAGTAATAATTTCAGAGTAAGATACATCTGCCCCAGAAGAATTTAAAGCAATAACAATATCTTTATTTTCTTTAGTTGTATAAAGCCAATCAGATGAAAAAGAGATGACTAGAAACTTTGTTTTTTGATTACTAAAAGCCTCTACTAATCCTCCTTTAAATTGTTTTGATAAATCAAAATAATCCATTGCTCTTGTAATATATAAAATTGAATTAGCATCGAAACGTTCCACGAAAGAATTTCCTTGATGTCTTAAATAGCTTTCAACTTGAAAATCTGCATTAAAGCTGAATTCATAATCTGCCTTTTCCTGAAGTTTTCTACCAAATTTTTCCTGCATTCCTTGTTCAGATAAGTAACTTATATGACCAACCATTCTTGCAACTGCAAGTCCATTTTTCGGCTGAGTATTTTGTAAAAAATATTTTCCATTATCCCAAACTGGATCAGCCATTATTGCTTGTCGCGCTAGTTCATTTAACGCAATATTTTGAGCACTATGACTTGAGCTACAAGCTATAGGGATTGCAGAAAAAGTTTTATCAGGAAAAGTTGCGCAGAATTGTAAAAGTTGCATTCCACCCATAGAACCACCTGTTGCACACAAAAGTTTTTTTATTCCTAGATGGTCAAGAAGTGACTCTTGCGCTCTAACTATATCTTTTATCGTTATAACAGGAAAATCTAAACCGTAGGGTTGATTAGTATCTTTATTTATATCGCTAGGCCCCCAAGACCCCATGCACCCGCCAATCACGTTAGCACAAATAACAAAATATTTATTAGTATCGATTGCTTTTTTAGGTCCAACCGCGGTAACCCACCAACCTTCTTTTTTTGTAACTAGATTTGTTCCAGCTACAAATTGATCTCCAGTTAACGCATGAAACACTAGTATGGCATTATCTTTGTTTTCATTTAGTTTTCCATATGTCTCGTAGGCAATTGGAAAATCTTTTATGGTTTTGCCACAATCAAGTTTGAGTGGCTTAGTAACAATAATTTTATTTATATCTTCAATTTTTCTGTTCATCCAAAAAAAAAGCCCAGCTAAACTGGGCATCTCCCTTTTTAGCTAAATTTGTTATGCGCTTGCAATATGGTTAAATCAGCGCGTTATCTATTTACTAGATCATCACAAACTTGTCAATTTTATATAAGATAAAGACTTCTAGAAAAACTCTAACAATTTAGATATTACATTAATAAATGAGGTTACCTAAACCAAATAATATACAAGCAGAAAAGTACGTAGCTGGTATGAGCTTTTATAAAAAGAGATCAGCTAGGATAAAGCTATCAGCTAATGAGTCCGCGCTTGGACCTAGTCCAAAAGCAAAAAAAGAATATATTAAAGTATCAAAAAGTTTTGCAAGGTATCCGGACTCCAATGGAACTTCGTTAAGAGAAACTTTATCAAATAAATTTAAAATAGATAAAAATAGGGTTATTTTGGGATCAGGATCTGACCAGATTTTCGAGTTAGTTTGCAAATCATATTTAAAAAAAGGTGACGAAGTAATTGTACCTAAGTATAGTTTTATTATTTACAGAATTTACAGTAAAATGAATGGAGCGAAAGTTGTTTATTCAAAAGAAAATAATTTTACAGTTTCAGTAAAAAATATTTTAAAAAAAGTAACTAGAAAGACAAAAGTTGTTTTTTTGGCAAATCCTAATAACCCAACAGGGACTTATATTGGCAAAAAAGATTTACTATTTTTACGAAAAAAATTAAGAAGCAATATTTTACTAGTTGTTGACGATGCTTATTTTGAATATGTAAAACAAAAAGATTATTCTTCAGCTTTAAAATTATTTTCAAATTATAAAAACGTGGTAATGACAAGAACATTTTCAAAAATTTATGGCTTAGCAGGACTGCGAGTAGGATGGGGATATGGCTCAAAAGAAATTATTGATGTGTTGAATAAGATTAAGCCACCTTTTAATGTAAACAAGGCAGCTTTATCTGCTGCGTCAGCTGCAGTTAAAGACATCAATTGGTTAAATAAAGAAATAAAGCACGTTAATAATTGGAATAAAAAAATGTTTAATGAATTTAAAAAAATGAAAATTGAAACTAATAGAAGCTATAGTAATTTTTTATTAGTTAATTTTAACAAAGTAAAAATTAATTCTTCAAGAGTCTTTAAATTGCTAGCCAAGGCAGGAATTTTAGTTCGCAAAATGGATGTT
>JAOLYI010000021.1 GCA_028343315.1 Candidatus Pelagibacter sp. | reverse complement strand
ATTAAAGCTAATTCTGTACAACAAGAGCTTTTAATACAAGATGATTATCGTATTAAAAATTTAGATAAATCACAGAGAATTTTTTATCCCTTAAATGAAAATACTTTTTTTAAAATTAATCAAAGTTTTCGTGAATTAACTAAAGGGCAAAAAAAAGAGAACAAGATAATTACAACAAAAGGTAGAGATTTTGAGATTAAAAATTTTCATAGTGGTATTTCAAGATTTAAATTTGATGAACTATGCGATGTAAAAATAGGAGCAGAAGATTATATTAATATAGCTAAAGTGTGCAGCCATATCTTTATTGAACAAATTCCTTTTTTTAATGATGATAATTCTAATCAACAACTAAGATTTATTACTTTAATAGATATTCTTTATGAAAAAAAAATAATTTTATCATTATCATCAGCTGATAATTTAAATTTTTTAGGATCTTCAAAATTACACACTGAGGTTTTCAAAAGAACTTTAAGTAGATTGTTCGAGATGACCAAAGTTACTTAGGTTATTAAGTTGAGCATTAATACATATAGTACCAAAATTGTTGATTGAAGCACATTTGGTGGTTATAAAAAATTGTATTTTAAAAAAAAATAATCATAATAAACCCGTTTTGAAACTCAGTTTCAAAAATATTGTTAACAATAATATAACTAAAGAGGAAATCATTAATATGATCAAATCAATCAAAACTTGGATTTTAGTTGGATTTGCATCTTTGCTTTTAGTCGCTTGCGGCCAAAGCGGAGGAGGAGCTGGTTCAAAAAAATCTAAAACATTAGAAAATACTAAGAAAGCCGGTTTTGTGAAATGTGGTGTTTCACAAGGTCTACCTGGTTTTTCAAATGCTGATGCATCTGGAAACTGGACTGGTATCGATGTAGATGTATGTAGAGCTGTTGCAGCTGCTGTATTAGGTGATGCTGACAAAGTTAAATATACTCCATTAAGTGCCAAAGAAAGATTTACGGCTTTAACATCAGGTGAAATTGATGTACTTGCACGTAACACTACTTGGACATTATCAAGAGATGCTGACATTGGTTTAACTTTTGTTGGTGTAAACTTTTATGACGGTCAAGGTTTCATGGTTAGAAAAAATTCTGGAATTAATTCTGTGAATGATTTCAAAAACGGTATTTCTGCTTGTACAAATACAGGTACGACTACTGAATTAAACATGAGAGACTTCTTTAATTCAAAAAACATAAGTTATGAACCAATCGCTTTTGAAAAAGCTGATGAAGTAGTTCAAGCTTATGATGCTGGAAGATGTGATACGTACACAACTGATAAATCTGGATTAGCAGCACAAAGAACAAAAATGTCTAGCCCAGACGATCATAAAGTATTACCTGAAACGATTTCTAAAGAACCATTAGGTCCTGTTGTAAGACAAGGGGATGCAGTATGGGAAGATATCGTTAGATGGTCTTTAAATACTATGATCGAAGCTGAAGAGTACGGTATTAATTCATCTAATGCTTCAAGTCTAAAAGACTCTGAGAACCCGCAAATCAAAAGATTAGTTGGTTCAGAAGGTGAATTAGGGGCAGCATTCGGTTTAGATAACGAGTGGAGCTTAAGAATTATTGAGCAAGTTGGAAACTACGGTGAAAGCTACAAAAAACATATAGCTGACACTGGTATTCTACCTAACAGAGGTCCAAATCAATTATGGACTAAAGGTGGAATTCTTTACGTACCACCTGCAAGATAATTGCTAATAAAAATAGAAAGGGCTGGATTTATCCGGCCCTTTTTTTTATTCTACATAAATGACTAAAATCAAAATTATATTAACAATAAAAATATTTTAATGAACTTTAAAAATTTTAAAATAGATTTTAAAAACAAGAAGCGTTTAATACCGCAAGTATTAACCTTAGCTTTCATTATTTCTGTAATTGCTTACTTTTCATATAACGCTCAAATTAATATGGGCAATAGAGGAATTTCTTTTGGTTATGGATTTTTAAGTCAAGAAGCTTCTTTTGATATTACATTTTCAATGATCGACTATGATGGATCTTACTCATATGCAAGAGCTTTTTTAGTCGGTTTACTTAATACACTTTTAGTCTCAGTAATTGGAATTATTCTTTGTACAATTTTAGGAGTGACTATTGGTATTGGTCGATTATCTCAAAACTATTTAATTGCAAAAGCTGCAGAATGGTATGTCGAGATTTTTAGAAATGTACCTTTATTATTACAAATTTTCTTTTGGTACTACGGAGCGTTAAGACTTTTACCAATGCCGGAAAATGCAATTAGCTTTAATGATATTTCATTCTTAACAATAAAAGGATGGTACATCCCAAAATTTTTATGGACAAATTTTTCTTTATTTTTTTCATCAGTAATAGTTTCAATAATTGCAATATTTTTTGTATTTAAACATGCAAAAAAACAAAGAGAAGAATTTGGTAAACACGTTTCAGCAGGCTGGATATCAATAGCAATTTTTTTTATTATACCGGCTCTTACTTTTTTAATTGGTGGAGTTACTTTAAATTTTCAATATCCTGAATTAAACCAACTTTCAGATACCGTTTTTAACTTCAGAGGGGGAATTAGTATTATTCCAGAACTTATTTCATTAGCTTTAGCTCTTTCGATGTATACAGCTACCTTTGTTGCTGAAAATGTTAGAGCAGGTATACAGGGTGTAGGTAAAGGACAAAAAGAAGCCGCAGCCAGCATAGGACTTACTAAAGGTCAAATTTTAAAATTAGTTGTAATGCCACAAGCTCTAAGAATTATTATTCCACCTACAACTAATCAGTATTTGAATCTAACTAAAAACTCATCGCTAGCAGCAGCCATAGCTTATCCTGATATTGTTTTAGTTTTTGCAGGAACAGCATTAATGCAAACGGGTAGAGCAATAGAGATTATATCAATAACAATGGGAACTTACTTATTTTTAAGTTTAACAATTTCCGTATTAATGAATGCATACAATAAAAAAATGGCGATAAAAGAAAAATAATATGATGCAATTTTTAAAACCAACTAGAGCCAATTTAAATACTTCGTTAAGTATAGGTATTCCTTTAATTGCTTTAAGTTTTATTGATTTTTTATCAAATACTTTTTTAAATTCAAATATAACAAGCTTTTTACCAGGCACACTAAGTTACTTTTTTCCTTTAATAACAGGAACGTTAGGTCTTTACTTTGTAAGAATAGAATTTAGCGGAATAAGATTATTAGATAATTTCAATAAAAATGTAAATTCATCAACTTTTAATGCCGCTCTTACTTTATTAATTATCTTTATTTTATTTAAATACACACCTCCCTTATTAAATTGGTTATTCTTTGATGCTGATTTTGCAGGATCTTCAAAAGATGATTGTACTAGTGGGGGCGCTTGCTGGGTCTTTGTTAAAGTTTGGTTTAAAAGATTTATGTACGGAATGTATCCAAATCCTGAACAATGGAGAATAAATACAGCTTTTTTTATACTATTTATATTGGTAGGAGCTTCCATTTTTGTTCCTCAAAAATTCAAAAAATACATAATTTTATTTTTATTATTCATTTACCCTTTTATTGGTATTAAATTAATTTCAGGTGGAATATTTGGTTTAAAATGGATCGAGACTGGTGCATGGGGAGGTCTTTCATTAACATTGATTGTTTCTGCTTTTGCTCTAATTTTATGTTTTCCAATAGGAATGTTTTTAGCTTTAGGAAGAAGATCTACACTTCCAGTTATACGTTACTCATCTATAGGATTTATTGAAATTTGGAGAGGGGTTCCTCTTATTACTGTTTTATTTATGTCGGCAGTAATGTTTCCAATGTTCTTACCTGATGGAACATATATGGATAAATTAATGAGAGTAATTATTGCAATTACATTATTTGAGGCAGCTTATATGGCTGAAGTTATTAGAGGAGGTCTTCAAGCCCTATCTAGAGGACAGTACGATGCAGCTAAATCTCTTGGCATGGGTTATTGGAGAATGCATCTATTAGTAATACTTCCGCAAGCCTTAAAACTAGTAATACCTGGTATAGCAAACACGTTTTTAGCATTAGTAAAAGATACCCCATTAATATTCGTAGTAGGGTTGCTAGAATTGGCTGGTATGATAGGTTTGGCAAAAACAAATCCTAAATGGCTTGGAATGGCAATAGAAGGGTACGTTTTTGCAGGTTTAGTTTTTTGGGTTATTTGTTATGCTATGAGCAGATATAGCCAAAGATTAGAAAAAAGATTAAGTACTGAGAGATAAAATGTCGAATATTATAGAATTAAAAAATGTAAATAAGTGGTTTGATAAATTTCAGGTGCTTAAAGATATTAATCTAACAGTTAATCAAAAAGAAAAGATTGTTGTTTGTGGTCCGTCTGGTTCAGGAAAATCAACACTTATTAGGTGCATCAATAGATTAGAAGAACATCAGGAAGGAAACATCATAGTTGATGGAAATGAAATTTCAGAAAATACAAAAGATATAGAAAAGATTAGAGCTGAAGTTGGAATGGTATTTCAACAATTTAACTTGTTTCCACATTTATCAATTTTAGAGAACTGTACATTAGCACCCATTTGGGTAAAAAAACTTCCAAAAAAGCAAGCTGAAGAAATTGCAATGAGCAATTTAACAAGAGTGCAAATTGATGATCAAGCATTAAAATTTCCCGGTCAACTATCTGGCGGCCAACAACAACGTGCTGCAATAGCTAGAGCTTTATGTATGGAACCGAAAATAATGTTGTTCGATGAACCAACTTCTGCATTAGACCCTGAAATGATCAAAGAAGTTTTAGACGTAATGGTTGATTTAGCCAAAGGTGGAATGACTATGATAGTCGTTACTCATGAAATGGGTTTTGCAAAAGAAGTCGCGGATAATATGATTTTTATGGATGAAGGAAGAATAGTTGAAAAAGCTAGAACAAAAGAATTTTTTGATAATCCTAAATCAGATAGAACAAAACTTTTTCTAAGCCAAATCTTATAACCATTTGGGTATTGGTAAATTTTTATTTTTTAAAAATTCTTTATTAAAAATTTTACTTGCATATCTTTTTCCGTGATCACAAAGTATTGTAACAATTGTTTTTCCAGGACCCATTTCTTTTGCAAGTTTTATAGCTCCAGCTATATTTATACCTGATGAACCACCTAATACAATTTTCTGTTTTTCAATTAAATCATATACTAAATTTAAAGCTTCTGTGTCATCAGTTTGAAAAGCATCGTCTACAAGAGCTTTATCGAAATTTTTAGTTATTCTTCCAGTTCCTATGCCTTCGGTTATTGAGCTTCCTGAACTTTCAAGTTTATTATTTTTAATATGAGAATAAAGTGAAGATCCCATAGGATCAGATAAAGCAATTTTAATATTTTTATTTTTATTCTTTAATCCAATTGAAACACCAGCCAAAGTTCCACCTGTTCCAACAGCACATGTAAAGCCATCTATAGACCCAGCAGTTTGGTTCCAAATTTCCTTAGCCGTGGTTTGAATGTGAGCTTCTGTATTTATTGTATTATCAAACTGGTTAGCCCAATAAACACCATATGAACTAGTTTTGTTTAAATCCTCAGCAATCTGTTTAGATTGTTTTATGTAATTTTTAGGATTTGCATAAGGTACGGCGTCTACCTCAATGAGTTCAGCACCCAATTCTTTTAAAGTTTCTTTTTTCTCAATAGATTGTGTTTTTGGTATTACAATCTTTAACTTTAAATTATATTCTTTACAAACTATTGCTAAACCAATTCCTGTATTTCCAGCTGTTCCTTCAACAATAGTTCCGCCTTCAGATATTAGTTTTCGATTAATTGCATCTTGTATTATAAATAAAGCAGCTCTATCTTTAACGGACTCACCAGGATTAAAATATTCAGCCTTTCCATATATATGGCAACCTGTTAATTCTGAGGCTTGTTTTAATCTTACTAATGGTGTATTTCCAATTTGATTTAAAATTGTATTAGTTTCCATATCATTAAATATATGAAAAAATTTATTCTTTCAATTGTAATTTCGCTATTCATAAGTCTAGAGTCCTTTGGTCATGTCGATCATTATGCAAAATATAATTATTTGGAGTATGAATTATTTAGAAACAATCAATCGATTGGGTATCATAAGTATGATTTTAATAGAAAGGGCAGTCATTTATCAATCGATAGTGAAGTAAGTTTCAAAATCACTAAATTAGGAGTTGAACTTTATAATTATTTCGCAAAAAGCCAAGAAAATTACGAAAAAGGTATTTTTAAAAGTTATTTTTCAAAAACTAAACAAAATAAAAAGGACAGATATGTTAATATAGAAATTGACCGGAATGATAATGATTTAATTATTGATGGATCCTCTTATAAAGGTAAAGCAAATAAAGATTTTATTGTTGGAACATGGTGGAATCATGAAATCATAAAAGCATCAGCACAGATTAGCGGTATTTCAGGAAGAATAATTGAGCAAAGAGTTACTTTTATTGGCAAAGAAAAAGTTAAAATAGGGAGCAAGGTCTACAAAACCTTACGTTTCAATTTTAAATCATCAGAT
>JAOLYI010000020.1 GCA_028343315.1 Candidatus Pelagibacter sp. | reverse complement strand
AATAAATTTTTTTTTGTTTTTTATATTTCTCGCAGAAGAATTTAAATATTTTTTTGGTATATTATCTTTCAATTCTATTTTAAAAAAACATGGATCATTTTTTTTCCATCCAATAGTTTTTAAATAATTAGCAGCTGATGCAAATGAGTCTTCAATATTTTTAAGCTCAATTGTCTTGTTGTTGTTATAATCGATTGCGTAATTTCTAATCGTTCGCGGCATAAATTGAAAATTACCGAAGGCGCCGGCCCATGAACCGTACAAAATATCTTTATTTACAATTTTTTTATCAACTAGTCTTAATAGAATTAACAATTCCTCTGTAAAAAATTCACTTCTTCTTTTATCAAAACTTAAAGTTGCTAATGATGAAACTATATCCATTTTGCCCAAATATTTACCAAAATTTGTTTCTATACCCATAAGTGCAAGCAATAATTCCTTTTCAACATTAAAATCTTTTTCAATTATTTCAATAATAGTCTTTTCTTTTTTATAGAGACTTAACCCTTCTTTAAGTTTACGATTTGATGATCTTTTTTTTATATATGTAAATGTATCCTCATAAAATTCTGGCTGATAACGATCGTACTCAATAACTTTTGGTAAAAATTTAGCCTGAGACATTAGTTCATTAACAACTTTTATAGAAATACCAGAACTTATAGCTTTAGCTTTAAAATTTTTTAACCATTTATCAAAATCGCTATTAGCAAAAGACTGATTTATAAATAATATGAATAAAAAGAGTGAACTAAAAATTAATTTAAACATTTTACTAATTATCATAATTAATATGTATTAACTAGTAATACAAAATTCCACTTATTTATTGTTATTTAACAACTTTGATAGTATTAAAGTATCTAATTTTGTTTCAAGGAGAGGTGGCTGAGCGGTTGAAAGCACTGGTCTTGAAAACCAGCAACGGGGCAACTCGTTCGTGGGTTCGAATCCCACCCTCTCCGCCATTATAATCTAAAGTTTTTAAAAATTGTTGAAACAGCATTTTTATCAATTCGATTTTTAATAATATTATGATGATAAAAATTTAAAATTATTTCATCTTCATAATTTAAGAATTTATCTAATTCAAAAAGCTGATCTTTACTAAATGAATTAATATATTTATCAACAAATGAACTAAGTAAAATATCCATTTCTTTCGTACCTCTATAAGCTGCACGATAAATTAATTTTTTTTTAAATATTTCTAATTCATTGTTCATTAATTTATATTATACCTTATCTAATCAATTAATGAAAAAAGATTTTATATTTAGCGCAGTTAATAATTTAAAAGGTGTCGGTCCCCAATTATCAAAGTATTTAAAAAAGAAAAGAATAGAAAAAATAAAAGATATAATTTTAAACCTTCCCTATTCTGATACAGACAGATCTAAAATCTATAAATTAAACGAGCTTGAGATTGGAAAAATCCAGTCTATAAAAGTTTTAGTAAAAAAATTAAATTTTCCTAGGATTAGAAATTTACCAAATAAAATTTTATGTGAAGATGAAACAGGTAAAATCGATATTATTTATTTTAATAGTCGTGAGGGATATCTAAGAAAATTATTTCCCCTGAATGAATGGGTAGTCATTAGTGGAAAAATTAACTATTTTAACAAAAAATATCAAATAACAAATCCAGATTATGTAACTACTTTAGATAAACAAGAATATGTTATTAAAAAAATACCTAAATATAATTTAACAAAAGGTATTAATGAAAAAAAATACAGATCCATAAGTGAACAAGTAATAAATAATTTACCGACTATAGAAGATTGGCTAAAAATAAAATTTATTAATGAAAATAATTTAATTGATTGGAATGAAGGAATTAGAAGGCTTCATAATTCTAAAGATTCTAAAAATAGCCAATCTAACTCTTATAGAAGAATTGTTTTCGATGAATTATGTGCAAATTTTTTAACTTTGTCGGAAAATAGAAGAAGAATAAAAAAGAATAAAATCCCTAAAATTTTTACTAGTGTACATTCTGAAAGAATTATAAAAGAACTGCCATTCAATTTAACCAGAAGTCAGATAGATGTATTTAATGAAATAAGTTTAGATTTATTGAGTAAAAACAGAATGTTTAGAATTATTCAGGGAGATGTAGGGTCAGGTAAAACTATAGTTTCTTTATTATCTATAGTAAATGTTATTGAAAGTGGATATCAATGTGCTTTGATGTCTCCTACAGAAATACTTGCAAAGCAACATTACAATTTATCAAAAAAAATTTTTAAAAATAATATTAAGGTAGAATTTTTAACTGGAAAAACAGAATACAAATTAAGAAAAAAGATTTTAGATGAATTAAAGAATGGAAAAATAGATTTATTAATTGGAACACATTCATTGTTTCAAAAAACTATTAATTTCAAAAAATTGGGTTTAGTAGTTATAGATGAACAACATAAATTCGGAGTAAAACAAAGAAGTGATTTAGCGCAAAAAGGAGGACATAATTGCGATGTATTGCTTATGTCTGCGACTCCTATCCCTAGAACTATGATGATGTCCCTTTACGGAGATATGGATGTATCTAAAATTAATGAAAAACCTGCAAAAAGAAAAAAAATAATTACTTTAAGTAAACCTGAAAAAAAAATTGGAGAAATTTGGCCTTTTATAAAAAAACTAATAAAAGAAGATAATCAAATTTTTTGGGTCTGTCCATTAATAGAAGAATCTAATTTTTTAGATTACTCATCAGCAAAAAAAAAATTTGAACTAATTAATAATAAATTTCCAAAGAAAGTTGGATTAATACACGGTGCAATGGACAAAGAAGATAAGGAAAATATTTTGAACAAGTTTTTAAATAAAGAAATTTCAATTCTCGTTTCCACAACAGTAATTGAAGTCGGCATAGATTTTCCAAACGCAAATTTAATTATAATAGAAAATGCTAATAAATTTGGTCTTGCACAACTACATCAGCTAAGAGGTAGAGTCGGTAGGGGTGAAAAACAAGGAACTTGTATTTTGTTATATAAAGACGGATTAACTAAAAATGCAATCAAAAGAATTAAAATCCTCAAGAGTTCCGACGATGGTTTTTTTATTGCAGAGGAAGATTTAAAATTAAGGGGTTTTGGCGATTTAATTGGCTTTCAACAAAGTGGTATGAAAAATTTTAGATTTGCGGATCCCGTAATTCATGAGGATTTATTCAAATTAGCAGAAAAACATATTCTTAATATAAGAGATGAAATTAATCAAAAAAAATACTCTTTTTTATTAAAACTTTTTGATAAAGCAGAAATAATAAATGTAAGTGAAATTTAATCAATATTGGTTGTTCCGGCTGAAACTATAAACTTGGACGCTTGTTCAAAACTAACATCAAGATAAATAAGGTCTTTTTTTGGAACCATTAATAAAAAACCGCTTGTTGGATTGGGTGTTGTTGGAACAAAAACGTTAATAATATCTTCTTCTACTTTATTTTTAATTAGACCAACATTTTCTTTTGTTGCAAAGCCGACAGCCCAAATACCTTTACGTGGATACTCTAAAAGGACTACACTTTTTTGTTTATTATCTGATTTAGTGAAAGTTTCAGTCATTTGACCTATTGCGGAGTATATGGTCCTAAGAATAGGAATTCTTTTTAAAATATTGTTGAAAAGTTCAAAGAATTTTTTTCCTAAAAAAGAGAGAGATAACCAGCCTATAAAGGTAATTATTATTAATGCAATTACTATTTCAACACCTGGTATATTAAAAGGCAGGTAGTTATTAGGGTTGATTTCTTTTGGAATAATTCTTCCAGAAATTCTTATTAAAAAAAGCGTTAAGTATAAAGTTATTCCGATTGGTATTAAAACAACAATTCCAGCTATAAAATTATTTCTAGCTCTTGAAAATATTGATTTTTTTACGTTTGGTTCTGACATTAATTAGGAATAACTTGAGTATATAATGAATATTATTATTAAGATAAAAATTGCAATTAATAGTTTATTATTTAAAATCATGAATCTTAAAATGTATAACACAAATAGAAGAAAATTTCTTGGCTATTTTGGATGCGGATGTTGCTCATTGGTGCTTCCTTCTTGTTCAACTGTACCTATTACAGAAAGAAGACAATTAAGCATAATACCAGAGTCTCGCATCAATCAACAAGCAGCTGCTGCTTATGAAAAATTTAAAAGTAAAAATAAATTAATTACAACTGGTTCACAATTAAATGAAATTAGAAGAATTGGCAAAAAAATGGAATTAGCTGTCAGTTCTTTTTTTTTAAATTCTGGAAAACAAGACCCAACTAGAAATTTTGGTTGGGATTATATATTGGTTGATAATGATAAAGTGGTAAATGCTTGGTGCATGCCTGGAGGAAAAATTGCTGTTTATACAGGATTATTAAAAGTAACAAAAAATATTAATGCACTTTCTGTTGTTATGGGTCATGAAATAGCCCATGCTGTAGCCAGACACTCAGTAGAAAGAATGAGTCAAGCGATGACAATAAATTTAGGTACTACCGTTGCTGATATTTTTTTAGGAGGAGCGATTAGTAAAACCAGAAATACTGTCGGGCAAAATACTGGTTTCGATATTTTTCAATTAGGTATAATGAATCCATTTGGTAGAAAGCAGGAAACCGAGGCAGACTATTTGGGTTTAATTTTTTCTTCTTTATCTGGTTTTGATATTAGAGAGTCTGTAAAACTATGGCAGAGAATGGCAGAAAAAAATAAAGGGAAAGAGCCGCCTGTATTTTTAAGCACCCACCCTAGTAGCAAAAAAAGAATTGAAAATTTAAATAACTGGATAACAGAAGTAATGATAAAATATCCACCAATAAAAGTATAATTATTGGTGAGCCCTGATGGACTCGAACCATCGACACCCTCCTTAAAAGGGAGGTGCTCTACCAACTGAGCTAAGGGCCCTTAAAGACTGTTCTTTTATATACTTATTAATTAAATTTCAAATAATTAATCAAATAAATTTATGTATTTTTTATAAAATAATTGAAAAGTTCCATTCCTAATGTTTTTCTGAATTTCGCGCATAAATTGTTGATAAAAATAAATGTTATGTAAAGAAATAAGCATTGAAGCCATCATTTCATTAGATTTTATTAAATGATTTAAATAACTTTTAGAGTAATTATTAAGGTCTCTAATTTCACATTTGTCATCTAAAGGTGATTTATCATTTTGATACTTGGAATTTTTTAAATTAATTTTTCCATTCCAAGTGAAAGCTAGACCGGTTCTACCTGATCTAGTAGGCATTACACAATCAAACATATCAATACCTTCATTAATCGCTCCTAAAATATCAGAAGGGGTGCCAACACCCATTAGGTATCTTGGTTTCTTTTTAGGTAGATAATCCGTTGTTTCATTTAAAATACTAAACATGTCTGATTGTTTTTCACCTACAGCAAGACCGCCCATGGCATAACCATCAAAATTAATTTCAGTTAATTTTTGTATACTTTCAATTCTTAAGTCCTTGTATAATCCTCCTTGAGTTATTCCAAATAGAGCTTTTGATTTATTATTTCCAAATTCTATTTTACTTCTTTTTGCCCAATTAGTTGATACATCTATTGCATTAGATAAAATTTTTTTATCTTTAGTTAATTTAGGGCACTCATCTAGCACCATAAGTATGTCTGAGTTAATAGATTGTTGAACTTGTATACTTTTTTCTGGACTTAAAATTATTTTTTTTCCATCTATATGAGATCTAAAAATTGCTCCAATTTTTAAATCAATTTTATTAAATTTTGATAAAGACATTATTTGATATCCACCGGAATCAGTTAATATAGGTTTATTCCAATTCATGAAACTATGAAGACCATTAAATTTGTTTAAAGTTTCAATTCCAGGTCTAAGTAATAAATGGTAAGTATTGCCTAAAATAATTTGAGTACTGGTTTTTAAAATATCTTCTGGAAATATTCCTTTTACTGTACCTTGAGTTCCTACAGGCATAAAGGCAGGTGTATCGATTTCACCTCTTGGCGTTAATATTTTTCCCAGTCTAGCTTTGCCGTCTTGAGTAATTAGCTCAAAAGAAAATTCTTTGCTGAGCATTTAATATTATTTTGATTTAAGAGAGATTATTTTATCAGGATTTGGAACAGAGCCACTATTAGAATCACCTTTTTTAATCATATCTACAAACTCCATACCTTTAATTACTTTACCAAAGGCTGAATACTGTCTGTCTAAATGTGGTGCGTTATCAAAACAAATAAAAAATTGACTGTTTGCACTATCTGGATCTGCAGATCTTGCGGCTGAAAGTATTCCTCTTGTGTGAGCTATATCAGTAAATTCTGCTTTGAGGTTCGGTAAGTCTGATCCACCTGTACCAGCTAATGATAAATTAAAATCTGAATTATTAGAATTACCAAATTTAACATCACCTGTTTGTGCCATGAAACCATCTATTACTCTATGAAAAACAACACCGTCATATTTGCCGTTATCAGCTAATTCTTTGAATCTTTTTACGTGATTGGGTGCTTTCTCAGGATAAAGCTCTATTTCAACATCACCATAAATTAGTTTTAAAATCATAATATTATTTTGTGCAAATAAGTTAGTAGTTTCTAAACTAAAAAAAAGTATTAATAAATAGATAATTTT
>JAOLYI010000002.1 GCA_028343315.1 Candidatus Pelagibacter sp. | reverse complement strand
AAAGAAAAATCTTTAATTGCATTTATTGGCGCTCCATGGACATTACTGGTTTATATGTTGAATTTAAAATTAAACAAAAATGAACTTGACTATAAAAAAATTAAATTAAAAAGAGAAGAAATAAGCTTAATACTAAATACATTAAATGAATATCTTTCAATACATATTGAAAATCAAATAAATGCTGGAGCGGACGTAGTTCAAATATTTGATTCTTGGGCTGGACTAATCGAACCAGAAGATCTTATTAAGTATTGTATTAAGCCAAATTCAGAACTTGTTAATTTCTGCAAAAAAAAAAACATCCCAGTTATATGTTTTCCAAGGGGGATTGGTAAAAATTATAAAAAATTCAATGATATTGTAAAGTCAGATGGAATCAATATAGACTTTGAAATCGACCCTAACTGGGCAAAAGTAAATTTAAAAAACGTTGTGATACAAGGTGGTTTAGATCCTAAGATTTTATTGAATTCCGAAGAGGAAATAATTAAGAGTGCAAAAAAGTATGTAAATGCTTTTAAAAATTCACCGTATGTATTTAACCTTGGTCATGGTTTGCTTCCAGAGACAGACCCAGATAAAGTTAAAAAATTAATTAAATTTTATAGAGAATATCAATAATGAAAAATGATCACCCAGAAGTAAAATTTGGAAAAACAGGAGTTTTATTAATTAACCTTGGTACACCTGATTCAACTAGTTGGTGGGATATTAGAAAATATCTGAAAGAATTTTTATCTGATAGAAGGGTTATCGAAGTAAACCCTTTGCTTTGGCAAATCATTTTAAATCTATTTATACTTACTTTCAGACCCTCAAAAACAGCACATGCATATAAAAAAATATGGAGAAAAGAAAGCAACGAATCACCACTGTTGTACTTTACTAGAAGTCAATCTCAAAAACTTAAAAACAAAATCGGTAGTGAAAAAATAATGGTTGATTTTGCTATGAGATACGGCAATCCAAGCATAAAATCAAAACTTAATTTATTAAAAGATGCAGGCTGTGAGAACATAATTATTTTACCATTATACCCTCAATACGCAGCCGCAACTACAGCCACAGTTTGTGATGAAGTTTATCGATCATTAATGAAAATGAGATGGCAACCTACCTTACAAGTAGTTCCTCATTATGAATCAGAGGCGGCATATATTGGTGCATTAGTAAAAAGTATTGAAAGAAAAGTTAAATCCATTAATTGGAAACCAGATTTAATTATTTCATCTTATCACGGAATACCCAAAAAATATTTTGACAAAGGAGATCCCTATCATTGTTACTGTCATAAGACGACTAGGCTTATGAAAGAGAAATATTCATTTATAGATATTCAAACAACTTTTCAATCAAGATTTGGACCTCAAGAGTGGTTAACGCCTTATACGGATAAAACGCTAGAAAGTTTGCCTGACAAAGATATAAAAAATCTATTAGTTATATGCCCAGGTTTTGCATCAGATTGTGTTGAGACTTTAGAAGAAATCAACATTCAGGGCAGAGAGAGCTTTTTAAGCAACGGCGGAGAAAATTTTGACTTGATACCATGCCTTAATGACAGTTCTGATCACATAGATTTATTTGAACACCTTGTAAAAAAATATATTTAAAATGAATCTATACCTTTTATTTAAATCTCTACATCTAATCGCTGTAATTTCGTGGCTGGCTGGTTTGCTATACTTGCCAAGAATATTTGTTTATCATTCCGAGGCGATCCACGATTCACAAAAAAAAGTTTTCAAGGTAATGGAAAGAAAACTTTACAACTACATTATGATGCCAGCAATGTTGCTGTCTTGGTTGTTTGGTTTTTTATTAATTCACTACTTGGGATTTAATATTTTTCTAGAGCTTTGGATGCAAATAAAATTTTTTTCAGTCTTAGTGCTAACCTATTATCATTTTGTACTTGGTAAATATCTAAATGATTTTGCAGCAGGCAACAATCGTAAATCATCTAAATTCTATAGGATTATTAACGAAGTACCTACAATTTTACTTATTGTTGTTGTATTTGTTGTGGTTTTTAAGCCTATAATATAGGGCTTGAATTTTTTCTAAAAAGTCATATATTTTTAATACTTTCCTATTAATCAATACAATCTCATGAATTTACAACAATTAAAGCAAAAGAACCCTGCAGAGCTTATTAGTGAAGCTGAAAAACTTGGCATTGAAAATCCAAGCACTCTAAGAAAACAGGAGATACTTTTTGCTATATTAAAAAAGTTAGCTGAAAAAAACGAACAAATTACAGCAACTGGTGTATTAGAGGTGCTCCAGGATGGTTTTGGTTTTTTAAGAGCAATCGAATCTAATTACTTACCAGGACCAGACGACATTTATGTAAGCCCAAGCCAAATAAGAAGATTTGGTTTAAGAACCGGAGATTCAGTCGAGGGAGAAATTAGAGGACCAAAAGATGCAGAAAGATACTTTGCTCTTCTTAAGGTAAATAAAATTAATTTTGATGAACCAGAAAAAGGAAAGAATAAAATTGCATTTGACAATTTAACCCCGCTTTATCCTAACGAGAGAATCAAATTAGAGGTTGAGACAACTAAAATTGAAAAAAAACCCGACAATACTGCAAGATTAATTGACTTGGTTAGTCCTATAGGAAAAGGTCAAAGGTCACTTATAGTATCCCCGCCTAGAGCAGGAAAGACGATTATCCTTCAGAATATTGCTCAGTCTATCACCGCAAACCACCCCGAGTGCTACCTGATGGTTTTACTAATTGATGAGAGACCAGAAGAAGTTACAGATATGCAAAGATCTGTTAAAGGCGAGGTAGTCGCTTCAACTTTTGATGAGCCAGCTTCAAGACACGTTGCTGTAGCGGAAATGGTTATCGAAAAAGCTAAACGCTTAGTAGAACATAAAAAAGATGTAGTTATTTTACTAGACTCAATAACAAGACTAGGAAGAGCTTATAATGCTGTTATACCAAGTTCCGGAAAGGTGTTGACCGGCGGTGTTGATGCAAATGCGCTTCAAAGACCAAAAAGATTTTTTGGTGCAGCACGTAACGTAGAAGAAGGTGGGTCCCTTACTATAATTTCAACAGCTCTAATTGATACAGGTAGCAGAATGGATGAAGTTATTTTTGAAGAATTTAAAGGAACAGGTAATTCTGAGCTAATACTTGATAGAAAAGTTGCTGATAAAAGAATTTACCCTGCATTAGATATCACTAGATCTGGAACTAGACGAGAAGAACTTCTATTTGAAAAAGACGACCTTTCGAAAATGAATGTCCTAAGAAGGATTATAAGCCCCATGGGAACAATGGATGGAATTGAGTTTTTAATCTCAAAACTTAAAAACACAAAAAATAATGCAGACTTCTTCGACTCGATGAACAAAACAGCAAACTAACTTTACTGAACAGTTTGATTGTTAAAATTAGTTTCATATAAATAAAAACTAATAATACTATCAAGTATACTAACTTTATTTTCTAAAGAGATTGCTTCTAAAAGCTTTTGTTTTTCCTCGTTAGTAATTGGAGCAATCATTGCTAAAGTGTTTACTTTTTGTGTTGGATCCAATTTTTCAAATTCCTTCCAGTTAAGCAAAAGACCATTTCTTTTAAAGAAGATCTTAGCTTTCTCCATTAAATCATTAGAATCAATCTCACTATTAGTTTCATTAACATCTTCACTAAAATTTTTGTAACTGACTTGAAACTCTCGATATAATTTTTTGCTAGATATCTCTTTTGAAATGTTAAACCTTGAAATTCCAGTTAAATTTATTAAAACTCTTCCGTCTTTGCTTTTTTGATAATCACTTATCTTTCCAAGACAACCAACATCGTAGACGCCACTATCTGTTTTTTTTGGTTGAACCATTCCCATTAATTTATCTTTACTATACGCATCATTAACTAAATCCAGGTATCTTTGTTCAAAAATATTTAATGGTAGGTTTGTTTTAGGAAAATATATTACTCCGCTTAAAGGAAAAACTGGAATGATGTCAGGAAAATTTTTCATAAATATGTTATACAAAAAAAAACTACTTCACGGTAGTGACATTTTATAATGGTTGACCAGCGATAAGAGTGTGTACTATACTGAATTAATTGCGGGCATAGCTCAGTGGTAGAGCGTCTCGTTGCCAACGAGAAGGTCGAGGGTTCGAACCCCTTTGCCCGCTCCATTACACGCTATCAAGTTTTAAATTTTTATAATGTCTGATTTATCAAAAAAAAAATGCGTTGCTTGCAATGGAGATATCCCTCCATTTGATACAAGTGAAATACACAAATATTTAAAAAAAATTGATGGCTGGAATGTTAAAAATAATGATGATGAAAACTTTTATCTAATAAAAGATTTTAAATTTAAAAATTTTGAAGAAAGTCAAAAGTTCGTAAATAAAGTTGGCTATATAGCTGAACAGGAAAATCATCACCCCGACATCTCTTTTGGTTGGGGTTATTGTAAAATTAAAATATTTACACACTCAATAAAAGGTCTGGCAGAGAGTGATTTTATTTTAGCCGCTAAGATTGATAAAATTTAATTTAATGATTGAAATGTCTTATACCAGTAAATAGCATTTTTACTTTAGCTTTATCGGCTGCATTAATAACTTCCTGATCTCTGATAGAACCACCAGGTTGAATAATTGTTTTTACACCTGCTTTTATTAAAGTTTTAATACCATCAGCAAATGGAAAAAAAGCATCTGAAGCTGCTATAGAATTTTTAATTTTTGACGATTGAAATTGTTTTGCTTTTTGTACTGCAATTTTGCAGCTATCTAACCTGCTCGGCTGCCCAGCACCAATGCCAATTGTTGAGAAATTATTACACAAAACAATTGCGTTCGATTTGACGTGTTTGCAAATATTAAAAGCAAATTGAATTTCAGCAAATTCCTTTTTGCTAGGCTTTAATTTGGTTACACACTTTAATTTTTTCCTGTTTATAACAATATTATCCTTACTCTGTAATAAAAAAGAACCATCAAATGATTTTATTGATGAAACACTTTTAGTTTTAAAGTTAGAAATATCAATTACCCTTAAATTCTTTTTTCTTTTTAAGATTTTTAGAGATTCTTTATCGAAACCTTTGGCTAATATAACCTCTAAAAAATTTTTGTTTATTTCATACGCAATTTTCTTATTGATTTTATAATTACAAGCAATAACTCCACCAAAAGCGCTTGTAGGGTCAGAGGCATAAGCATTTTTAAAGGAAATTAATGGGACCTTGTTTTCAGAAACCCCACATGGATTTGCGTGTTTTATAATTACAGTACCGGAATTTTTTTTTAATGATTTTAAAATTTCTAGAGATGCAAACATATCATTGTAATTATTATAACTAAGTTCTTTCCCATGAACTTGACTAAATCCTAATTTTTTATCATCATAGTCACTCACATATAAAGAACTTTGTTGATGAGGATTTTCCCCGTATCTTAATTCTTGTATTTTTCTTCCAAAAATTGTTTTTCTTTCAGGAAATTCAATTTTCAATTTTTTATTAAACCAATTTGCGATCATTGAGTCATAATAAGCAGTTAAACCAAATGCTTTTGAAGACATTAACTCTCTAAAATTTAAGGTTGTTTTACCTTTGTTTTGATCTAGTTCTTTAATTAAGGAACTATAATCTCTTTTATTTGTAATTATTGTAACATTGTTAAAGTTTTTAGCCGCAGCTCTGACCATGGTAGGCCCACCTATATCTATATTTTCGATTATATTTTTTGTATTTTTTGAGCTTAGTACAATTTTTTGAAAAGGATAAAAATTAACTATTATAAGGTCAATCGGTGGAAAATTCTTTTTAGACATTTCATTTTTATGTTTTTTATTTTTTCTATCGTGAAGAATTCCAGCATGTATTTTTGGATGGAGTGTCTTTACTCTACCATCAAGCATTTCTTTAAAACCTGTGTACTTAGACAATTCAGTACACTCATAACCAAGTTTTTTAATAGAAGTATAAGTTCCACCAGAGCTTATCATTTTAATATTAAATTTTTTAAGTATTTTTAATATTGAAATAAGATTTTCTTTATCAGAAACAGATATTAGAGCGTTTTTAACTTTTAAATTCATTGTTAAATATTTCTTCTTATCTCCCAAATAAACGACTTATTTTTATTAACTAGATTACCAGCGATTGTTATACAAGTACTATCTAAAATTTTTTTTTCTCCTAAAAATATACTTTTTTCAATTTCTATTTTTTCATCCTTTATTGTAAATAAAAGTGATTTATTTTTAGAAATTTGAATTAAAGCGCTGTTTCCACCCATAGTTTTAATGGCCGTAAGTTTAGGATTTATGTGAAACCTAAAACAATATCTAATAGGATAACCATCTTTTTTTTTAAAAATATGATCTGTGCCTTTTAAACAATCCTCAACTTTATCTATGTAAATCTCTCTTCTATGGGTACACCCAAATTTTTTTTCATAACCATTGTTAGTTGCTGAGCAACCAATTAATGCATTTTCATTTTTAGTTTCAAGATCATAAAATTTAAAACTATTTTGAATTGAATTGCCAAAAATTTTGTTTATTAATTCATTTTTTTCAAATTTAGTTACCGATGTATCATTTAAAGTTAACGTGGATTGACACGCTGTTAATCTACTAAGGGTTTCTGCTTTTTTAGAAATATTTACCCCAAAACCAGAATTTGAAACAATTTTAAGACCATCTAAAAAATATTCAAATGACAAAGGACCAGATTGATAGCATTTGGATAAATTTTTTTGAGGTGGTTCTTTAATGTCTATTAACACTTGATGTGTTTTATGTTTTGCTTTGAACAGGCCACCTATATATTTATTTAAATTTTTTTTTTGCTTTGTATTTTCTAAATATTTTTCAATTTGATTTAAATTTGTAATTGTTGAACCATTAAACAATGGTAATTGGTTATTAGGGGTTTTAACAAAATTTAAGCAAACTATATTTTTTTCAATTATATCTTCTAAAAATTCTGGAACATATTTTTGGCTATCCCTTATTACTTCTTTGCATAATAATAAATATTTTGTAAAAAAAAACAAATCATTGGGATTTCTAGATAAAGGGAAGCCCTCGTTATCAAAAAAACTTTTTACTAGTGATTCTAGTTCGCTGATTCCTAGCTTGTAGTTATCCTCGTATTCTTTAAAGACTAGGCCAGATAATATTATTGAAGTTAAAATTTCTAATTTTTTTGTATAATCTTTCTCAAATCTTATATTTCTTTTTAAATGGTTTGTTTGTGTAATTATGCAGCTGAGAAAGTTTCTTCTAAAATCAAACGTGCTGTTATTTAAAATAATATCGACATTTAAAATCCAGCTTATAACTCTTCTACTTAAAGTCGATGTATCCCATGTTTCTTTCTTATATTTGGAATTTTTTAAAATCCAAATATAAATAATTTTTTTTATTTTTTTGTGATCGGTTTTTCTATCTATTAAATTAAGCCAAAAAAAACTATGTATTTCTCTTAAATCTTTTTTTTTATCTTCAAGCCAAAAAAAATTTGGGTCTATTTCACTAATTTTAAACGATTGTTTTTTATATGTTGTAATGAGTGATAGCAAAAATGGATTTGGATTATAGTAGACTTGCTGAGGTGTAATAGACTCAAGTGATTTATTGTAATTTTTAGATGAAAAGTATATTTTCTTTAAAGTCTTAATTAATACTATCTGACATGCGATCAAATAAAAATAGACACTTTTCAGGCCAAACATCTATTAATTGTTTCTGAGGATTTCTATATTTTTCTTAAGGTCACCCTTATTTTCTTTAAAAACAGTTGACCCTGAAACAAGTATGTTTGCACCCGCACTTTTGGCTTTTGAACAATTTTCAAAATTAATTCCACCGTCTATCTCAATATCTACTGTCAAGCTTTGTTCATCTATTAACTTTCTTACTGCTTTCGTTTTATGTAAAACTTCTGGCATAAATTTTTGGCCTCCAAAGCCAGGTTCAACGCTCATGATTAAAACCAAATCTATTTCTTTTAAATAATCTTTTATCAAATTTATTTCTGACTTAGGTTTTAGGGAGATACCCACCTTTTTACTTTGTTCTTTAATCAATTTAATAGTTTTTGATACGTCTGACGTTGCTTCTGGATGAAATGTTATAATGTCAGCGCCAGCGTCAGCAAAATCTTTTATAAAATTGTCTACTGGCGAAATCATTAAATGCACATCAAATGTTTTAGCAGTCAAAGGCCTTAGTTTTTTTATAACTTCAGGTCCTATAGTTAAGTTTGGAACAAAATGACCATCCATAACATCAATATGAATATAATCAGCACCGGCCTTTTCTAACGAAATTACTTCATTACCTAATTTACTAAAATCAGCTGATAGAATTGATGGGGAAATTTTAACTAAATTACTCATATTTTGTTTATATTTTAAAGTAGAACTTTGTCAAAAAAAATTAAAAAAATTAATTGAATAACCGATAAAGTTGTCTTGAAAAATCACTCTCAAGTGGAAATGCCAACATACCCCAGACATCATAGCCTAATAAGTAGGGCATAGCGTAAAATCTAAATAAGTAAAAAAACCAAGCTACATAAAGAGCTATAAATGGACCAAATAGAAAACTAGGTGTAATAAATTTAAATAAATTGATTATGGGATTGGTGTATTTGACAAAAACTCTCATAAAAAAGAATGTTGAGTCCTCTCTCTGAAAAATATTCATAAAAGCTCGACCTATTAAGGTCCACATAATCATCCCCAGGATGTAATCTAAAACTATTGCCCAAGTAGGTACCATATTTTTAATTTATCATGATTTAGTTAAAAAAAAAGGGGCGAAAAAATCGCCCCTTTTAATTTTAAATAATTAATTGTTACTACTGTTTACCAAGGATTGGTTTACCCGTTGGTATTCTTGTGTCATCAACCATCTTTTGAATAGTTGGGTTTGGCTCTTTAGTCATTAAACTTACGACAACCATTACCACTAAACAAATTGGTGCACCGATTAAACCAAATCTTAAGTGATCGATACCTAAGAATGGAGTATTTGTTACACCCCAGATAGCATTTGAGAATTTAGGGAATACCCATAATAGGTAAAATAACCCTGAACCAATTCCCGCGATGATACCGGCAATTGCACCTTGTCTAGTAGCTCTCTTCCACCATACACCAAGTACAAGTGGGAAGAATAAGCCTGACATAGCAAAGTCAAATGCCCAAGCAACCGAACCTAAGATACTTGTTAGCCTGAAAGAGGCTATGTAAGCACCGGCAGCTCCGATTATTACTAACAGTACACGCGCAACTAAAAGTCTCTTACGAGTATCCGCTTTTGGATCAATGATTTTGTAGTAAATATCATGTGATAAAGCGTTTGAAATCGCAAGTACAAGACCATCAGCAGTTGACATGGCAGCAGCCATACCACCAGCAAACACAAGTCCTGAGATTACGAACGGTAGTCCCGCTACTTCTGGAGTAGCTAATACTACAACGTCACCTCTCATAAACCATTCGTTTAACTGAAGTATACCGTCACCATTAAAGTCTGCGATAAATACTTGTTTAACTTCAGACCATCTTTGCACCCATTCTATTGACTGAACTTCAGAAATTGATTTTCCGATAATTCCAGTCGGTAGGTTTGGATCCATTAATGACAACTTAGACAATGTTGCTAACATAGGCGCTGAAGAGTAAAGCAAGAAGATAAAGAATAGTGACCAAGCCACTGATTTTCTTGCTGATCTCACAGTAGGAGTAGTAAAGTATCTCATAAGAATATGAGGTAACGATGCAGTTCCCACCATCATACAAATCGCTAACGATAAGTATTTCCAGACAGCCATTCCACCTTCAGGTACTCCAGAGTGAGAGCCAGAGATATATTTCAATCCTCCTGGTACTCCCGCTGCTTTAATATCTGCGGCACTGTTTTTAACTAGTCCAAATTGTTGTTCAAGTTCACCAAGTCTTGCAACTTCATCACCTAACATTAAGTGAGGGAATACTCCGCCACCAACTTTACTACTAATCCAGAATACTGGTAGTAGGTAAGCAATGATTAATACAATGTATTGAGCAACCTGAGTCCAAGTTACAGCTCTCATTCCACCTAGCATTGAACAGATAAGAATACTTATTAATCCTACCCATACACCTAGTTCAAATGGAATTCCAAGAGCTCTAGAAGCAATTGTACCCGTAGCGTTAATTTGTGCAGTTACGTAAGTAAATGATGCTATGAAAAGCACGAATACTGCGCAAGCTCTTACGAGATTACCACCGTATCGTGTTCCGATAAAATCAGGAACAGTGTAACATCCAAATTTTCTTAGGTACGGAGCCATTAAAGTTGCAACAAGTACATATCCACCTGTCCAACCTACTAAGAAGGCCATATAAGTATAACCACCAAAGTAAACACCGCCCGCTAAGGCTACGAATGAAGCACCTGACATCCAGTCAGCTGCTGTCGCCATCCCGTTAAACACGGTTGGCACTTGTCTTCCTGCAACATAGTAGGCATCTACTTGTATGGTTCTAGATAAATAACCAATTAAGGCATAAATCAAAACCGTGAAAGCCACGAACATCACTCCGATGTTTTTAGCTGACACACCTGCTTGCTCCGCAATAGCCATCAAGATGATGAATACTAAGAAGCCTCCAGTGTAGGTCCCGTATATTTTAGGAAGGTTTTTTACAAAATCTCCTTTAAACATTAGTCGTCCTCTCTTTCTGAGAATCCATGCTCTTCGTCGATTTTCTCTTGCTTGTTAGCAGTCCAAAACAAAATTATTACGAACGCAAGAAGTGATCCTTGTGCCGTCATATAATATGCTAATGGGTACCCAAGAAAAGACATCGTGTTCAGTTCTGAACCAAACATGAAGATTACTAATGAAAAGAAAAACCAAAGAACCAATGTAACGATCATATGGTTCTTAGTCTTATTCCAATAAGCGTCTTTGTTAGACATATTTCCCCCTATTATTTTTAACTTTTTACGTAAAAAGTACTTTATTGTTGCGAAGCATACTCATTATGAGTTGAATTAAAAGCGAAAAAAACCCCACAAAACTACTTTGAAATGCTATATCAGCAGCATATATAGAATTAAAATACAACGTGAAATTGAAAATCAAAGAAATTATTAATACTTTAAAAGCCATGAGGGAATACCTTTTCCCAGTCGAGAAGCTTACAAGCTATTTTAAAAGTATTAATTCTAAAGAAGATCTTCAAAAATTTATTCAACAAAGATCAGCTCACATAACTCAAAACACACTTTATGGTTATTTGAAAACTCGAATGGGTCATAAATTTACAATTATGGTTGATGATGAAGTTTTTTCTAATTCAATAAATTTAGCGAAGTGGAACATATATATGATTGCTTTGGCGGATTGTGCGTTTTACACTTTTTCATACTTAATTAAAGAAAAAGATCTAAAAGAAAATAATTGTAAGGAAGTTTATCTTAATATCATAAGAAGTGAAAAAGAAAACGGTCTTAGCAATGAAATTTTTGAAAAAGCAAAAAAAGAATTTTTACAAAGATATGAAAGAGTTGACTTTAAAACCTATTATTTAGAAAATCCTTTTCAGGAAAGTTGTTTAGCACTTTACAACTGGTCACCTGTAGCCGATGAATTAAAAATATTAGATGAAAAAATCGTTTTAAACTCAATGAGTTTAAAATGGAACTTAATCGTTAATGAATTTAAAAAGTTAACAAAAAATTTAAAAATTAATTAATTTCTATTTTGTCTGTTCTCGACCAAGGAGGTTACAACACTTGGATCAGCCAAAGTAGTAGTATCACCTAAATTATCAGGATCGTTTTCAGCAATTTTTCTTAAAATTCTTCTCATAATTTTTCCTGATCTTGTTTTAGGTAGTCCCGGAGAAAATTGAATTATATCTGGATAACAATGAGCCCCCACAAGTCTTTTTACATATTGTTTCAGCTCTCTTTCTAAATCTCCTGATGGATTTTCTCCTGATATTAAAGTTACATAGCAATAGAGACCGTTACCCTTTATGCTATGAGGAAATCCAACTACTGCTGCTTCGGCTACTTTAGGGTGAGCGACAAACGCACTCTCTATCTCTGCAGTTCCTATATTATGCCCAGAAACAATAATTACATCGTCAACTCTACCGGTAATCCAGTAATAACCGTCCTTATCTCTTTTACAGCCATCCCCAGTAAAATATTTTCCATCATGCTGAGAAAAATAAGTATCTATAAATCTTTGATGGTCGCCGTACACAGTTCTCATTTGTCCTGGCCACGAACCAGCCATACAAAGTCTTCCCTGGCCTTCACCTTTTATTATTTTTCCGTCTTTATCTACTATTACAGGCTTAATTCCATAAAATGGTTTTGTTGCAGATCCTGGTTTTAAATCGATCGCACCTGGTTGAGGAGAAATTAGAATTCCGCCAGTTTCCGTTTGCCACCAAGTGTCAACAATTGGACACTTTGAGTCACCCACAGTTTTATAGTACCACATCCAAGCTTCTGGATTTATTGGTTCACCAACAGTTCCAAGTAATTTAAGAGATTTTCTACTAGTTTTTTTAACTGGCGCATCACCCTCTCTCATTAAAGCTCGAATAGCTGTGGGAGCAGTATAAAATGTGTTTACTTTATATTTATCTACAATCTGCCACCATCTTGAGTGGTCGGGATAATTTGGGATTCCCTCAAACATAACTGTAGTTGCCCCATTGGCTAAAGGACCATAAATAATATAACTATGGCCGGTTACCCAACCAATATCAGCAGTGCACCAATAAATATCATTTGGCTTGTAATCAAATATGTATTGATGAGTCATTGAAGCGTAAACTAAATAACCACCAGTTGTATGTAAAACTCCTTTTGGTTTACCAGTTGAGCCCGAAGTATACAGAATAAATAATGGATCTTCTGCTCCCATTTCCTCAGGTTCACATTTTGTTAGAGCAGATGAAATTAGTTTTTTATAAGAGACATCTCTCTCATCATTCCAATTTACCTGATTTCCGGTTCTTTCTATTACAATGCATTTTTTTACATCAGGACACTGCTGTAAGGCTTCATCAGCAATTTTTTTAAGAGGAATTATTTTACCACCTCTAACCCCCTCATCGGCTGTAATTAAATAATCAGAATCGCAGTCATTAATTCTAGTCGCTATTGAGTCCGGAGAAAAACCACCAAAAATTATTGAGTGAACTGCTCCAATTCTTGCACAAGCGAGCATCACATATGCAAGTTCAGGAATCATCGTGAGATATATAGTTACTCTGTCTCCTTTTTGAACACCTAAATTTTTAAGTCCATTAGCAGTTTTACAAACATTTTGATGCAATTCTCTATAAGAAATTTTTTTTGAATCTGCTGGATCGTCTCCTACCCATATTATAGCTGTTTTACTTGCATTTTTTTTTAAGTGTCTGTCTATGCAATTGGCAGAGGCATTAAGCGTTCCATCGTAATACCACTTAATCTTAACGTCGTCTTTGCTATATTTTACATCTTTAATTTTTGAATATTTTTTTATCCAAGAAATTCTTTTCCCCTCTTTTGCCCAAAATTTTTCATTTTCTTTAATAGAGAGCTTGTATTTTTTTTGATATTTAGATTTATTTACGTATGCGTGCTTAGCCCAACTTTCAGAAACTTTTATTAGTGATTTACCATCACCGTCATCTAAAATTTTTGGGGCTTTTAGGATCTTTTTTCTTGGTTTATTTTTTTTTTTCGACTTTAATTTTTTTGTTCGTCTAGATTTGACTTTTTTTTTTGACCTAAAAATTTTTTTCGACTTTTTTCTTTTTTTTTTAGTTTTTTTATATTTATTTTTTTTTTTCTTTTTTTTTGGCACAATTTCTCCTACTTGAAATTCATACTACCCATCTTGTATAGAATTTTCCAGCTTTTTAAATCTATAGGCATCACTGATAGCCTGCTTTGTTTTATTAGAGGCAAATGGGAAATATTCTTGTTTTGTTTAATTTTTTCAAGTGTCACAGGGTATTTTAATTGTTCTTTGAACCTAAACTGAACGGCCACGAATCTTTTCTTCTCATCCGTTTTGTCAATAAAAGACTCTTTAATTACCTTAACGATTCCTACAATTTCTTTTCCAATATTTGAGTGATAAAAATAACATAGATCACCAACTTTCATTTTTTTTAAATTATTTGCTGCTTGATAATTCCTTACACCATCCCATGCAACACCTTTTCGTCCAGCTTTTTTTTGTTGATCAATTGACCAAACATCGGGTTCAGATTTAATTAACCAGTAATGCATTTAAAATTTTAACAAAAAATGTCCCCAGAGTATAAACGTTTCTTTATTGGAAATATCAAATTCTTTAGAAATATTTTGAGGACACTTTCCAAGCTCTCCTTTAATTTCATATATTTTATATTTATTTAATTTAAAAAACTTTCTATAATCTTGATGTCTTAGTCTATTTTGAAAAAGCATTGGCGTGTTGTGTTTATTCCATTCATCATTTGTAAATCTTAAGAAATTTAAGTTATCAATATTTTTATCTGTGTGAGAATAATGATCAGAATAATCTATAGCAGCAGATATAATTCCTTCTTTTTTAATAATTTTTTTTAATAGAAGAAAAGTTTTTCTAAGATCATCCTCCGATAAATGTTCAAGCGTAGTTGATGATATACAGGCATCAAACTGCAATTTATTTTTAATAATTTGATCCAAACTCATGGGAGCCAAATAGTTTAAATTATAATTTTTTTTTAAGTCATCTATGGATTTCGCAAAAGGCAATTTATTAACGCCTAGTAATTTTGAAATTTGGTCATTAGCTTTATTAAATAAATCTAAATCAATCATTCTTGATACATCTATCAGTGTTTGTTCAATTTTTTGGTTAAAACTGTAACTAAGAAATATATTTTGAGCCAAAGATTTGCCTGCTCCAATTTCTAAAATTGTTTTAGAATTATTCTCTTTTAAGTATTTAAGATGATACTGCCAATAAAAAGCAATTTCTTTTAAATCAATATTTGATCTTTTTGTTATTTTTTTTTGGATAAAAAATAGTGCCTTATATAATTTAAAAAAATTGAGCAATCTATAAAGTAAAGATTTGATTTTCCAGTGAATCTGAATCATTATAGTTTTAATCCTGGACCTTTCATATATGGAGCTTTTTCATCTAAAGGCCATCTTGATTTAGCAGAAATATTAATATTATCTATTAACTTTTTTTTAAATCTTTGTATCCCTGCCCATGCAATCATTGCAGCGTTATCACCACAAAATTTTAAGTCTGGATAAATAGTTTTAAAATTCAACTCTTTTGATAAGTTAGATAAGTTGTTTCTAATAGACTTATTAGCCGCAACACCGCCAGCTACAATTAATTGAAAATTTTCTTTTTGTGTTTTTTCTTTAAACATATCTACGGCCACTTTAGTTTTTTTATAAAGAATTCTATTAATAGTATTTTGAAATGAAGCTGCTAAATTATATTTTAATTTATTTTCTCCATTAATTTTTTTTGACTCTCTTAAAACAGCAGTCTTTAGACCTGCAAAAGATAAATTACATCCGGCTCGGTTAACTATTGGTTCAGGAAGTTTAAAAGATTCTTTATCGCCTAGCTTTGCAAATTTTTCAACATTAGGTCCCCCGGGATAACCTAAACCCAACATCTTCGCAGTTTTATCAAATGCTTCACCTAATGCATCATCAATAGTTGTGCCTAACTGCTCATATTCATTTACATCTTTGACAATTAGAAATTGAGTGTGACCTCCAGATATTAATAAAAGCAAATATGGAAATTCAATTTTATTTTGCAACCCCGGACTTAACGCATGTCCCTCTAAATGATTAACGCCTACAAAAGGCTTGTTTGAAAAAGCTGCAATTGATTTACCAATATTTAGACCGACAGTTAAACAAACTATTAAACCAGGCCCAGCTGTTGCAGCAACACCATCTATATCTTCAATAGTAATTTTACTCTCTTTTAAGGCAGTTTCGATAATGTACTCAATATTTTCTAAATGAGCTCTTGCCGCCAACTCAGGTACTACTCCCCCAAATTTTTTATGTTCTTCAATTTGGCTTGAAACTATATTAGATAAAATATCCGCTGTTCCATTATCATTTTCTCTAATAACTGCTGCAGCCGTTTCATCACAGCTTGTTTCAATTCCCAAAAAAGTTATTTTTTTTGCCATAGTCTGCTTTTTATTTTTTAAATAGTATAAATTAGATCTATCAAATATATAATCAATTAATGACTAAAATTACAATTGGAGCCAGAGGAAGCAAGCTTTCCTTAGCATACGTAGAAAAAGTTAAAGAACTTTTACTCCAAGAAAATAAAGAGCTAAAAGAGGAGAATGTTAATTTTAAAGCTATCAAAACTTCTGGTGATATTAATCAAAACATAAGACTCTCTGAAATTGGTGGTAAAAATTTATTTTGTAAAGAAATTGAAGAAAAATTAATTAGCAATGAAATTGATATAGCAGTGCACTCTCTAAAAGATATGGAGTCAATTGAGAATAATAACCTAGTTATCGGCGCATACATAAAGAGAAATGATTTTAGAGATGTTATTATAAGCAACAAAATTAAAGATAAAGAAGATCTAAAAGGTAAAATAGTAATAGGCTCAAGCTCTAGAAGGAGAGAGCTACAACTTAAGAAAATTAATCAGAATATATCGGTCGTTAACATTAGAGGAAATATTGATACTAGAATTAAAAAACTTGATAAAGAAAAATTAGACGGAATAATTTTAGCAGCAGCGGGAGTAAAAAGTTTAAATTTAAATAGCAAAATAAGTATATCGTTTGAAATAGAAGAAGTTTTACCAGCAGTAGGACAAGGTGTTATTGCAGTTCAATGTAAAAAAAATGATGAAAAGGTAAAAAGTTTTTTAAAAAATATTAATGATGTAGAAACTGAATTGTGCGCTAAAGCTGAACGTAAAATGCTTCAAGTTATAGGAGGTGATTGTGAAACTGCGATTGGGGGTTTAGCTGTAATAGATAACAAAATTCTTAAATTAAAAGCGCAGCTATTTTCAGACTCAGGTTCTGAAAGCTTTGAACATGAATTAACCGGCAAAGATATAGATGCTATTAATATTGGTAAAGCTATGGGAGAAAAATTGTTAAGCTTAGTAGGAAAAGAATTTAAAAAAAAATGAATGTACTATTAACAAGGCCATTAATTGATACAGAAGATTTAATGGGGAAACTTTTCTCTCTCGGTCATAAAATTATTCATATTCCAACTTTAAAAATATTAGCAGCCAATATTGATCCTATTGATGCCAAAAAATATGATGTGTTTATTTTTACAAGCGCAAATGCGATTAGAAATTTAAAATTGATCAATATTGACAAGAGTAAGATTTGTTTTTGTGTTGGATCGATTACTGAAAAAATAGTAAGACAAGCCGGTTATAATAATACTGTTTCTGCCGGCGGAACAGTCAATGCCTTAAAAAATATTATTTTGAATTCAGACCAAATAGACAAAAAAAAATCTATCGCTTATTTCTGTGGTGATTATATTTCTTCAAATTTAGATGAAGAACTTAAACGAGAAGGGCATCAGATTGATAAAATTATTAATTATACCTCAGAAAAGATCACTGACCTTAATGAAGAAAATAACAAAATAATAAAAAATCACCCTCCTGATATAATTTTTATCTACTCTAAAAGAAGCGCTGAAAGCTTTATCAAAATAGTAAAAAAATATGCGCTCAATGCTTTGATGACAGAGTCTAGAGTATTATGTATAAGTGAAAAAGTTTTAAGTGTATTAAAAAATTCAGGTTGGAAAAAACTAGAAGTTTTTGAACCTGGTGATGAAATAATGAAACTCGAAGTAAAATAAAATGGAAGTATTGCAAAATTTTAAAAGCTTGTTTTTTGATGTTTGGAAAAAAGGAATTTCTGGAGTTAATATTTCAGAGATAATTATTGCGTTGTTAATTTTTTTATTTTTCTTATTTTTAAGAGGTGTTTTTTCCAAGTTTGTTGTTAAACGTTTAGAAAAGTATGTATCAAAAACTACAAATAATTTTGATAATTCTTTGGTTTTTTCTATGGAAGGACCAGCAAAATTTTTCCCTGTTGTATTAGGATTTTTTGTTTCAACAAGTTACTTAACAGTTGAAACACAAGCAGCAGAATTTTTAGAAACAATTAATCGTTCATTAATTACTGTTTTAATATTTTGGACATTCCATCAAATTATAGGACCTTTATCTGCTGTAATTAAATCAGTTGGAGGTTTGCTTTCCAAAGACTTGATTAACTGGATTATAAAAGCCATAAAAGTTTTAATTTTTATTTTAGGTCTCGCGGCAGTACTTGAGCTTTGGGGAATTAAGATAGGACCAATCATTGCAGGACTAGGTTTATTTGGTGTTGCTGTAGCGTTAGGGGCTCAAGATTTATTTAAAAATTTAATTTCAGGTATACTAGTTTTGGTCGAAAGAAGATTTCAAGTCGGAGATTGGATTTATGTTGATGGTGTCATTGAAGGCACCGTTGAAAGCATAGGATTTAGGTCAACTGTTGTCAGAAGATTTGATAAATCTCAAGCGACGATTCCAAATTTTCAATTTGCTGAGAAAGCAGTGATTAATAACACACAAACTACAAACAGAAGAATTAATTGGATGATTGGGTTGGAGTATAGAACTACCAGCGAACAATTAAAAAATATTAAAAATCAAATTGAAAATTATATAAAAAAAAGTGATGACTTTATTAAATCTGAAAACACTATGCTTTCAGTTAAAATAGATCAATTTGCTGCGAGTTCAATAGATATAAGATTAATTTGTTTTACAAAAACAAAATATTTTCAGGAATGGCTAAACGTAAAAGATACCTTAGCTTTAGAAATTAAAAATATTGTTGAAAAAAATAATGCTTCATTTGCCTTCCCAAGCACGTCGATTTATGTGGAGAAAAATGGATGAAGTCAGTTTTAATACTCTTTGACAATATAATTAGTCTTTATATTTGGATACTAATTATCAATGCCGTTATCAGTTGGTTGATTGCATTCAATGTACTTAACACCGGCAACAGGTTTATATTTTCGGTTCTTGAAGTTTCTTATAAACTTACAAGCCCAGCACTAAATTTTATTAGAAGATATCTTCCCAATCTAGGGTCAATAGATATTTCCCCAGTAATATTAATTTTAGGGTTAATGTTCTTAAGAAATTTTGTTTTTGAAATGTTTGCGCCCGCTTTATTTTAATTATGATTATAGATGGAAAAAAAGAAGCAGAATTATTAAGATATGAAGTTAAAAAAGAAATCGATTCATTAAAATTAAAAAATAATAAAGTTCCTGGTTTAACTGTAATTTTAATCGGTGATTTTGCACCAAGTCAAATCTATGTCAAAAATAAAGAAAAAAATGCTAAAGAAGTAGGAATTAATTCTGAAGTTGTTAGGTATCCTAAAGAAGTTTCAGAACAAGAAGTTCTAAAAAAGATTAAAGAATTAAATGATAATAATGCTGTTTCAGGTATATTAGTTCAACTGCCACTCCCATCTCAGATAAATAAAGAGAAAATTATTAACGCAATTAATCCCTTAAAAGATGTTGATGGGTTTCATCCCGTTAATGTTGGAAATCTTTCATCCGGTTATCATGCAACAGTTCCTTGCACACCGTTAGGATGTTTATTTTTGATCAAAAAAATAGAGTCAAATCTATCAGGAAAACATGCGGTTATAATTGGAAGATCTAATTTAAACGGCAAACCAATGGCGCAACTTCTGCTAAAAGAAGACTGCACAGTTACTATTGTTCACTCAAAAACAAAAGATTTAAAAACAGAATGTTTAAAAGCAGATATTCTTGTAGCTGCAGTAGGAGTTCCTAATTTAGTAAAAAGTGACTGGGTTAAAAAAAATACCATTGTCATTGATGTAGGTATTAATAAAGTGGGTGATAAAATAGTTGGAGATGTAGATTTTGACAATGTTAAAGGCAAAGTTAGAGCAATTACACCTGTACCAGGCGGTGTCGGCCCTATGACAATTGCATGTTTATTAAAAAATACTTTAGAATGCTTTAAAGGTCGTTAGATTTATCGTTATCTATTTTTAAATACTTACTTCTTCTAAATCTTATTACTACCGTGGCAATTGAAACAATTAAGATTGCACTTGCAAGATAAATTAAATTTGTTGGATCAGACTCTTTGTCCTGTAATATTATAAATCGAGATAAGGCTGTGATTGCAATGATCAAGGGATATATTACTCTAACTGATCTAGACTCCCAATATGATCTCACTAAACCAATTACCTCAATATAAATAAACATTAAAAGTAAATCAGCCAAAGTAACATTTTGAACTTCGTACATTTTTATTATTTCTAAGAGAAAAGCTACAATTGTAGATATGAGAACTACTACTACCGCTACTAATTGAATATTTCGAATCGCTGCATTCATTAAAGAAACAATAACAGAGATTTATGATTTATTTAACTGTTTTGAATGATGTTTAATAAAATTTTCAATTTTTGATTTATTAAATGTTTTATTTTCCTCAAAAGAAACTTTTTTTAGAGAATAAGCCTTGTTTTTTGTTCTTCTTGATAGAATTGTAATGTTCCCTTTATATAATCCAAGTACAACATCGCCAGCAACTTGATTTCTTTTTTTATCAATAATCTTTTGAAGTTTAATTCTTTTTTTGGAAAACCAATAACCATTGTAAACAAGTTCAGCGTAAGCCGGCATAATCCTCTCTTTTGCATGAGCTGTTTCCTTGTCAAGCGTCACAGACTCTATTGCTCTGTGAGCAGAATATAAAACAGTTCCACCAGGTGTTTCATACACGCCTCTAGATTTGATTCCGATAAACCTGTTTTCAACAAGATCAACTCTTCCAATTCCATTTTTACCAGCTAAATCATTTAATTTATCAAGTAATTTTTCAGGACTAAGTTTTTTCCCATTAATAGATATCGGATCACCATTTTTAAAACCAATAGTAACTTTAGTTGTTTTGTTAGGTGCTTTTTCCGGAGATACAGTTCTTTGAAAAATAAATTCTGGCGCAGAATTTTTTGGATATTCTAAAACCTTTCCTTCAGTAGATGTATGAAAAATATTATCATCGACTGAAAAGGGTGGAGCTCCTTTTTTATCTTTTGGAATTGGAATATTATTTTTCCTAGCATATTTTATCAAATCTGTTCTAGACTGTAATTTCCACTCTCTCCAAGGCGCTATTACTTTTATTTTTTTTCCAAAATAAGCATAGCCTAATTCAAATCTTACTTGATCATTTCCTTTTCCAGTTGCTCCATGTGAAACTGCATAAGCTCCAAATTTTTTTGCAATTTCTATTTGTCTCTTTGCAATTAAAGGTCTAGCGATGGATGTACCCAACAAGTATACGCCTTCATAAACTGCGTGAGCTCTAATCATTGGAAACACGTAGTCTCTTACAAATGTATTTTTTAAATTTTCTATTATAATTTTTTTAACACCTAATCTTTTTGCGTTTCTGATTATTTTTTTTTCGTCCATGTCTTGGCCGATATCTGACGTATAGGCAATTATTTCTGCTTTATAATTTTCTTGAAGCCACCTTAAGATTATCGAGGTGTCTAATCCTCCTGAATACGCTAAAACAATCTTTTTCATTTAGCTGCAGGTTTTCTTTGCAGTATTATAGGCCTTAGTAAATCCCATCATTGAGTAATGATCTGTAGTTTCAGCACCTTTTCCGGTTCTTGCTTTAACTATTAAATCAGTTGCTCTTTGCATTAGTTTAATAAATTTTTTTTCTTCCTGATTATCTAATAGCCATGCAAAATCTTTTTGAGAAAAAAAAGAATATTTTCTTTTGCCTGAACTAGCTGTAACACTAGAGCTTTTATAATCATGCCCACTAGTAATACTTACTTCGTCTTTAATATTTTCAGCAGGCCTAAAAGTTACAAAGAGTTTTGATTGATCTCGTTGAATGGCTGCGGGCGCTCTTTTTGTTGGCAGTGTTTGCGCGAAACATATTTTCCCTTTTTCTGTTTCAGCTACAAAACTTTCCCAGTTTTTATATTTCCCTGTTGATCTCGGAGTATTAGCAAAGGCATTTAGAGAAAACAGAGTGATGATAATAATTATAAAAATTTTTTTAAGTAACATAAATTTATTTTTATACTAAAAATTAGCTATTTCAATGGGTTCGATTAAGGAGAAGGATTGGGATTATTATTATGTATTAAATTAATCTTTTCCATTGTCTCATCTGTTAGTTCTATATTAATTGTATCTATATTTTCTTTTAATTGTTCCATAGTTGTAGCCCCAATAATATTACTAGTTACAAATGGTCTAGAATTCACAAAGGATTGTGCAAGTTGAACCATCGTCATATTGTTATCAGTAGCAAGCTTGTAATATTCATCATAAGCTTTCATAGCTAAAGGATTTAAATGTCTTCCCCAACCTTCAAAAAAAAGGTCCATCCTAGAATTTTTTGGCATTTGCCCATTTCTATATTTGCCAGACAACCCACCTGCTGCAAGTGGATAGTAAACAAGCAATCCACATTTTTCTCTCAGTGATATTTCTGACATACCTATTTCATATGTTCTATTGACTAGGTTATAGGGATTTTGAACTGACATCATTCGTGGTAAGTTTTTACTTTTTGACAACTCTATATATTTAGATAGTCCATATGGAGTTTCGTTAGACATCCCAATGTATCTGATCTTTCCGCTTTTTATAAATTTTTCTAATGTTTGAAGAATACTTTCAAAACTATTCCAATTTCCCTCCCTCTCGTTAACTGAATATTCTCTTTTTCCAAAAAAATTTGTAGAACGTTCGGGCCAATGTAATTGATATAAATCTATATAGTCCGTTTTTAATCTTTTTAAACTTCCATCAATTGCTTCACCAATTTTTTTTTCATCAAAGCTATTTCCTCCACCTCTTATCCAATCACACCCAGGCCCAGCCACTTTTGAGGCCAAAATAATTTTTTCTCTGTTTTTTCTTTTTTCAAACCAATTACCAATCATTTTTTCTGTTTTGCCGTAAGACTCTGAGGTTGGTGGAACAGAATAAATTTCTGCTGTATCAAAAAAATTAATACCTTTACTGACCGAATAATCCATTTGTTCAAAGGCATCTTTTTCAGAATTTTGAGTGCCCCATGTCATTGTACCCAAACAAATTAAACTAACGTCAAGATCTGTGGTACCAAGTTTTTTATATTTCATAGATTTCTAATATTAATTTAAGGTTTTTAGGTCAATTTTTGACTATTGAAAAGTTATTAAAAAGACCTATATATAATGTATGGAATTTAACAAACAGACATCGACAGTTCGATCTTCAGTCTCGGAAGCTATTATTGATCAAGGCCTAAGAGCTTACATGCTAAAAGTTTATAACTACATGGCATCAGGTGTTCTTTTAACGGGTTTTATAGCATTAGCATTTTTTAAAATGGCAGTTGTAACTTCAGGTAACGGAGAGATCGTTGGTTTAACAAGTTTTGGAAATTCCATTTACGCCTCAGGATTAAAGTGGGTTATTATGTTAGCTCCATTAGCTGTAGTTTTTTATATGAGCTTTGGGATTGCAAAAATGTCAGCAGCTAAAGCACAAACGACTTTCTGGGTTTTCGCAGCTCTTATGGGGGCATCTCTTTCTTCAATTTTTTTAATGTACACAGGCGCTAGCATCACCAGAGTTTTCTTTATTACTGCTGGAACTTTTGGCGCCATGAGTATTTACGGTTACACAACAAAAAGAGACTTAACTAAATTGGGCTCTTTTTTAATGATGGGTCTTTTTGGAATTATAATTGCGTCTTTAGTTAATATTTTTATGAAATCTTCAATGATGTATTTTGTGATTTCAATTTTAGGTGTTTTAATTTTTGTGGGGCTTACTGCCTATGATACACAAAAAATAAAAAATATGTATTTGGTTAGTGACAGCGGTGAATTAATGGGCAAAAAAGCTGTAATGGGTGCTTTAACTCTTTACTTAGACTTTATTAATCTATTTATAATGTTGCTTAGACTTTTCGGTCAAAGAAGATAATTATTTTATTAATCTTAATTTATTCCAACTAGTTTTATCTATTAACTGATTTAAATTTTCAGATTTTTTTAGAATTATGCCGTTTTTGTCTTTAATTAGATATTTTTCATTAAAGTATTTTGGTTTAAGATTTTTTAATATTCTGAGAAAAGGTTTTTCAGATGCTCTTTGATATACATTAAACGACACTTCTCTTATTCCTGAAGTGAAAGAATAATCCTTCCATGAACCATTAGAAACCATTTTTGCATATAAATTTAAGATACTTTGTAATTCTTTTTTAATAAAAAATTTTTCTTTCCCTTTTTTTTGCGCTTCATTATTTATAACTAATCTAATTTTATTCATAATTTATATTTGTTTATTAAAGGTAATTGCATTGCCGTAAATATAATTGTAATTGGCAGCATACCCCAAACTTTAAAGTTTACCCATATCGTTTCAGGTTGTGTTCTCCAAACAATCTCATTTAAAATGGCCAAGAATACAAAAAAGTATGCCCACCTAAAATTTAATTTTTTCCAGCCCTCATCATTTAATTGAAATGCTGTTTGTAAAAAAAGCTTTAAAAAATTTTTATTAAAGTAGATGTTGCTAACAATAAGAATGCCAGCAAATATAATATTTACTATTGTAGGTTTCATGTAAATAAAAATTGGATTATCAAAATATAAGGTTAACCCTCCAAAAAGCGAGATTACAATTGCACCGATTAAAGGAACATAGGGAATTTTTTTTTCAACAAAGTACATTATAGCCACCGCAATTAAAGTCGAAATTATCAGCGGCGGAATTGCTGTGCTTAAATTATTTCCACTTTTATAGTAAATAGTAAAAAAGATTAATAAAGGGCCGAAGTCAGTTATAAATTTTAAAAACGACTTATTCACAAATAGTTTTTAGCATATTATAAAAATTTAATAAATTAGATATTGATTTTAATCTAAAAGTTACTAACTATTAAGTATGACAACAAAAGATACTGCTAAATTCTCAATAGGCGAAGTTGTGAAACATAGACACTTTGATTTTAGAGGAGTTATATATGATGTCGATTTTGAATTTAATAATTCAGAAGAATGGTACCAATCTATCCCAAAAGAAGTAAGACCAAGAAAAGATCAACCTTTTTATCATTTGTTAGCTGAGAGTAATGACGTAACTTATGAGGCTTATGTTTCAGAACAAAATCTTCTTTTAGATCAATCAAAAGAACCAGTGAAGCATCCTCTAATTGAAGAAATTTTTTCAGGAAAAAAAGGATCAAGCTACCATAAAATATCCAATTAAGAGCCTCTGCCTAAAATTTAACAATATTTATTCAAACCTCAGACACAGATAATTTGTAACATCTTAATGTTTTAGCCCAATTGAGGATAAACTTCTTTAGTAATACTCCCTCCTATTTTCAATTGGGCTCATAATACAGCTTCACATAAAAAAAATATTATAGTAGTTAAAGCTTAATGTTTAAATTATTTGTCCCAAGCAACATATTTTTTTGGATTGAAAAATTAATTAGCTTTATTAATTCAATCTTTTTTGTTTTGCTTTTAGTAGCGCTTTCCTTTGCTTTAATTTTTTCTCCACCAGATTATTTACAAGGAGATAGCGTGAGAATTATGTATGTACACGTACCTTCAGCGTGGATTGGATTGGCGTCTTTTACTTCAATAGCATTGTTGTCAATAGCTAATTTTATTTTTAAGATTAAAAATATAAAACTTGTAACTAAAAGTATTGCACCAATAGGTCTAATGTTCACTTGTTTAGCCATTGTGACTGGTTCACTATGGGGACAACCGACTTGGGGAACATGGTGGGCATGGGATGCTAGAATTACATCAATGTTAATTCTCTCCCTTTTCTATATTGCTTTCATAACAGCTCATAAATTTATAAATGAAGAAGATAAAGCTAATAAGGTTTCTAGCATCATTGCAATAATAGGTTTAATAAATGTTCCGATTATTAAATATTCTGTTGATTGGTGGAATACTCTACATCAACCAGCCAGCATCAAAATAATTGGATCAAGTTCAATTCATTCTTCTATGCTAATGCCATTATTTCTTATGTTTTTTGTCTTAATTTTATATTGTGCGCTAATTTTTCTAATGAAATACAAGACAGAAATCATTAGAATAAAGAAAAAAAACTTAAAAAGATTATGATTCAAAATTTAATATCGATGAATGGCTATGGATTATTTGTTTGGGCTTCTTTTTCAATTACTTTTCTAGTGTGTGCATTAGTTTATTTAAGAACATATAAAACACTTAAAAAATACGAAAGAGAATTTGCTAAAGAAATTAATCAGCTTTCATTCGAACAAAAAAAAACAGTTGTAGAAAATTCAAAAATCGCTTCACAAGTTTTATCGTCGTATAGCAAAACTGTCTAAAGCATTTAATGCTTCAAAAAAAAGTAAAAAAAAGAGCATCACTCTTATTAATAGTTTTATTAATTTCTTTAATAAGCATCTTTTTTATTCTTCAATCTTTAAATAAAAATATTTTATATTTTAAATCCCCCTCTGATATTAAAATTAATCAAGATATAAATTTTAATAAAAAAATAAGAGTAGGCGGAATGGTTAAAAAAAATTCATTAATAATTAAAGAACAGGAAATACAATTTATTATTACTGATTTAAAAAATGAACTAAGTGTAAGTTTTAGCGGAACTGTGCCAAACTTATTTTCAGAAGGTAAAGGTGTTGTTGCAGAAGGGAAATTACAAGATAAAACTTTTTTTATAGCCGATAGAATTTTAGCAAAACATGATGAAAACTACATGCCACCAGAATTAAAAGATATAATGAAAAAAAATGTTAAGTAATCTCGGAAATATATTATTATTTACAAATGTAATCTTAAGTTTCAGTATAATTTATAATGCCAATAAAAGTCTTAAAACATCTAGTAATTTAATTAATAAAAATATTTTTCAATTAAGCTTAATTCAAAGCACTTTAATAATTATTTGCTTTTTTACTTTGATAGCTGCATTTATTATTTCAGATTTTTCTCTTGTTACCGTTTATCAAAATTCACATTCGTTGAAACCTTTATTTTATAAGATTGCGGGAACCTGGGGAAATCATGAAGGTAGCCTATTGTTATGGGCCATAATTCTTACAATATTTTCTTTTCTGTTCTTAATTTATAATAAGGATCACCCAAAAAAATTTAGACTTTTAACTTTAATTATTCAAAATATTTTAATACTTGGATTTCTTTTTTTTATTTTATTTAATTCAAATCCTTTTAGTTCTCTTTCCCCAGTACCCTCAGAGGGCTTAGGTTTAAATCCAATTTTACAAGATCCAGCTTTAGCTATTCATCCACCGTTGCTTTATGTTGGTTTTGTTGGATCGTCTATTTATTTTTCAGCAGCGATAGCTTCATTAATTTCTAATTACACAGAAAAATCATTTTCTTATTCAATTAAAAATTGGGTTTTAATTTCATGGTGCTTCCAAACGCTTGGAATTTTAGTTGGTTCTATTTGGGCATATTATGAATTAGGCTGGGGAGGATTTTGGTTCTGGGATCCTGTAGAAAACGCTTCACTGTTACCTTGGTTTGCTATGACTGCTTTATTTCATTCGCTTATAGTATTTGAGAAAAGAAACATATTTTATATTTGGGTCATTATACTTTGCTTAATTACTTTTATTTTAAGCGTCACAGGAACTTTTCTTGTTAGATCTGGAATACTAAATTCCGTTCATACCTTCGCTAGCGATCCATCTAGAGGTTTATACATTTTATTGTTTTTAAGTTTGATGATATTTGGTTCTATTTTTCTTTTGTTTAAAAAATATAAAAATGAAGACTATAAGTTAAACCAGAACAGCAAAGAAACATTCATCTTAATTAATAATTGGTTTATGATGTTTTACCTAATTACTGTCTTATTAGGGACTATTTACCCAATATTTACAGATGCGTTAACGGATAATAAAATTTCTGTAGGACCACCTTTTTATAATACAATTATTTTACCAGTTGTAATAATTTTTCTTTTATTTATGGCAATTGGCCCCAAGGCCAAATGGATTAAGAATAAATTTAAGGATATAAAAATTTATTTCTTTATTCTGTTAGCTTCATTTGGTTTAAATTTTTTAATAATTTTTTTCTTTAAAAGTTATAGCGTATTGTCGAATCTTATTCTGATCAGTGCGATATTCTTAATTTTATCTTCTTTAATAGACCTAACCAATGCAATAAAAAAAAATAAATTTGATTTAACAAGAACAATTTCCCACGCTTCATTTGGTTTTTTAGTTTTATTTATTGGATTAAATAACATTTTTACAATCGAAAAAGATTATAATATTAAACTAGGAGAGACGAAAAAGTTTGAAAACTACTCAATTAAATTACAAAATTTAGAATTAAAGAATTTTAAAAATTATCAAGCTGTTATAGGCGAAATAGAAATTAAAAATGATAATTTAAATAGAACAAATATTCTAAAACCTGAAATAAGAATTTACGACAATCCAAAGACCTTAACCTATGAGGCTTCAATAAAGACAAGTATTTCAAAAGATTACTATTTAACTATGAGTAACATTGATAGGTCTGATTATTACAATATAAAGTTTCAAAAAAAGCCATTAATGATGTGGATATGGGTATCAGTTATCATGATTGTTTTTGGAGGGTTTCTAAGACTATTTATAAATGCAAAACATAATTAAAATAATAATTTTTTTAATTTTCTTTTTTATTATAAGCGTTTTTTATATTAGTTTAACAAGAGAAACTAATTACGATACTTCTAATTTAATTAATAAAAAAATAACTGAATTTAAAGTTATACATGCAGACGAAACTGGTTTTTACACTAGAGACGATTTAAAAAAAAATGACTTCACATTAATAAATTTTTGGGCATCTTGGTGTGCACCGTGTAAAGTTGAGCATCCAATTCTAATGAGGCTATCTAAATCAAAAAAATTAAAAATTTTAGGTGTAAATTTTAAGGACAAAAATAAACAAGCTAAAAAATTTCTTAGTGATTTAGGCAATCCCTATGATTTTCTTGCAAAAGATATTAACGGAAAACAGTCAGTTAGCCTTGGAATTTATGGCATTCCAGAGAGTATATTAATCAATAATGAGCTATTAATAATGCAAAAATTTGTAGGGCCTCTGTCTTTTGATGATTATAATAAAATCGAAGAATTAATTAAATAATAATGAAACTTAAAATAATATTAATTTTTTTATTAATTAACGCACAATTTCTTTTAGCGGCAGAAAAAAAAATTGATCCAAATGAAATTCACAAGAACCTACGTTGTTTGGTTTGCCAAGGGCAATCCATTTCAGACTCTAATTCAGATTTTGCTCAAACTATTAAGCTTGTTGTAAAAGACTTAATAAAAGAGGGTAAGACGGAAAAAGAAATATATTCATTCATGTCAGATAAATACGGTGAATGGATTATTTTTAAACCGCAATTAAATATTCATAATTCCCTACTCTGGTTTTTGCCCTATATTATCTTGATTTTAGGGGGTTTTTTTCTTTTTAATTTAATAAAAAAGAGACAATAAAAGCCTAAAGTAAACTGTACATATTAAACATTTAGTTGTATTTTTTTTAAAATGAAATTCAAATTACTAATAGCTGTATTCATAACTATTTTAACTTTTAGTAAAGTTAACGCTAATGAGAGCGATGCAGATATTTCTTTTTACACAGGAACATTCGATGTCATAGATAAAGAGGGCGATGATAAAACTACTTTATTTGGTATCGAACACAAAAATCCTAATTTATTTAGAGACACTTTTTTAGGTAAATTTAAACCGGTAACCGGAGCCTTTATGACAGGAAATAGTTCAGTATATTTTTACACAGGAGTTGAAGCTCAGTATGGTATAGGCCCTTTAAAAATTTTACCTAGCTTTGCTCCAGGATATTATGAAAAGGGCGATGGAAAAGATTTAGGAAGTGTTCTAGAATTTAAAAGTGAATTAAAAGTAGGTCTTGATGTTTTTGAAAATTCAAAGTTAAGTTACAGTTATAGTCATATCTCCAACAATGAATGGGGAGATACAAATCCAGGCACGGACAATCAGCAAATAACTTTTTCTAAAAATTTTTAATTATAATGAGTCTAAACGATTGTTATAATTTTGAAGATTTTAGAAGATTAGCTAAAAAAAATTTACCCGCTCCTATTTTTCATTATATTGATGGAGGATCAGATGATGAAGTTACTCTAAAAAGAAACACGGAGTCATTTTTAAAATGTGATTTAGTTCCAAATATTCTAGCCGGTGTAGGAGAACCAGATCTTTCCACAACTGTCTTTGGACAAAAAATTGACATGCCATTATTTTTATCTCCTGTTGCTATGCAAAGACTTTTTCACCATGAGGGTGACAAAGCTAGCGCTAGAGCGGCAGAAAAATTTGGAACTTTTTATAGCATGTCTACTATGGCAACCTCTTCAATAGAAGAAATATCAAATATATCGGGCGGACCAAAAATGTTTCAAATATATATTCATAAATTAAAAGGACTTACAGATAATCTTATTGATAGATGTAAAAGTTCTGGTTTTAAATCAATGTGTCTTACAGTTGATACAGTTACTGCAGGTAATCGAGAAAGAGATCATCATTGGGGGTTCACTACGCCTCCTAAACTAACTTTAAAAAGTATATTAAGCTTTATGAAACGACCAAGCTGGACATTTAATTATTTAACTCATGAAAAGTTTCAGATGAAGAATGTTAAAGATTTTACCAAGAAAGGTACAAGTATAGCTAAAGGGGTGATGGAATATATTAACGAACAATATGATCCCGCAATGAGCTGGAAAGATGCTGAATACTGCATTAAAAGATGGGGAGGTCCATTTGCAATAAAAGGACTGATGTCAGTTGAAGACGCTAAGCGTGCAGTTGACATAGGAGCCTCAGCAATTTTACTTTCTAATCATGGAGGAAGGCAGCTTGATGGTTCTAGATCTCCATTTGATCAATTACCAGCAATAAAAGATGCTATCGGAGACAAAATTGAAATAATATTGGATGGAGGAATTAGAAGGGGAACACATGTGATAAAAGCCTTATCTTTAGGAGCAACAGCATGTAGTTTTGGAAAAGGTTTTTTATTTGGACTAGGCGCCGGAGGTCAAGCTGGGGTTGAACAAGTTTTAAAGAGAATGAGAGATGAACTAAGAAGAGATATGATACTTTTAGGCTGTAAAAGCATGAAAGAGTTAAATAGTACTAAAATTGCATACAGGTGATGCAATTTGTGAATTTGAAAAACAATTAAAACTAAAATAAATTTTATAAATGAAACTTGCAAAAAATTTAGAGAGATTGGGAACAGAATCCGCTTTTAGCGTTTTGGCCGAAGCAAAAAAATTAGAAGCTCAAGGCAAGGAAATGATACATCTAGGTTTAGGTCAACCAGATTTTAAAACACCAAAACACATTGCTGACGCTGCAAAAAAAGCAATTGATGATGGTCATCATGGTTATGTTTTAGCTAATGGAACTTTAGAGTGCAGAGAGGCAGTCTCTAGAAAGATAAAGACACTTTATAAAAAAGAAATTAGTCCCGAAAGAGTAATGATTATGCCAGGTGGCAAGCCAACAATGTTCTTTGCAATTTCGATGATAGGCGAACCTGGTTCAGAAATAATTCATCCTACACCAGGATTTCCAATTTACGAATCAATGATTAATTATACTGGAGCCCAAGCAGTTCCCTATGATTTAACCGAAGACAAAGATTTACAATTTGATCCAGAAAAAATTTTATCTTTAATAACTGACAAGACAAGACTTTTAATTTTAATTAATCCTAATAATCCGACAGGAAGTTTCGTTGAAAAATCTAAAATTGATTTTCTAGCTGAGGGATTAAAAAAATTTCCACATGTAGCAATTTTAAGCGACGAAATTTATAGTCGACAAATTTATGATGGAAAAGAAATGCCAACTTTTTTTAATTATCCTGATCTGCAAGATAGACTGATCGTCCTGGATGGTTGGAGTAAAGCCTATTCAATGACTGGATGGAGAATGGGATGGAGCGTGTGGCCAAAAAAATTAATCCCTCACATAACTAAACTAGCTATTAATAGTTTCTCTTGTGTAAATGCGCCTTCACAGTTTGCTGGCATAGCTGCTCTAGATGGCCCCGATGATCCAATACATGATATGATGAAAAAATTTGATGAAAGAAGAAAACTGATACACAAAGGTCTTAATAATTTACCAGGTGTAACTTGTAGTATGCCTGGAGGAGCTTTTTATGCTTTCCCGAATGTTGGTGGCACAGGTATGAATGGATCTGAATTTTCAAAAAAATGTATGCATGAAGCAGGTGTAGCAATTGTCCCGGGCACGGCTTTTGGTAAAACTTCAGTTGATTATGTAAGGTTTAGTTTCGCTGCTTCTAGAGACAATATTCAAAAAGCGCTCGAAAAAATTGAAAGAATGCTTAAGTAGGTCATTTAAGTATTTTGACCAGAAACAATTAAAATTATAGAATAATCATTATGAGTAGTTTGCAAATGCCTAAAGTTAATAATTCAATTATGACCAATAGAGACAAAATTATCTCTGAGGTAAAAAAAATTGTTAACCCAGATAATGTGCTATCTCATATTGATGAGATTAAACCTTACGAGACTGATGCTTTAGCTGCATACAAACAAATTCCTTTATTAGTAGTTTTGCCTGAAACAGTTGAGGAAGTGAGTAACGTTTTAAAATATTGCAATGAAAAAAAAATTAAAGTTGTTCCAAGAGGGGCAGGCACAGGTTTATCAGGGGGATCATTGCCCTTAAAAGATTGCATCCTTTTAGCAATGGGTAAATTTAATAAAATTATTGAGCTTGATTATGAAAACAGGTGTGTAGTCACGCAACCTTGCGTAACAAATTTAGCAATTACTCAAGCTGTTCAAGATAAAGGTTTTTATTACGCACCAGACCCTTCTAGTCAAATTGCTTGTTCGATTGGTGGTAATGTTGCAGAGAACTCTGGAGGAGTTCATTCTCTTAAATATGGGGCAACCACAAATAACTTACTAGGCATCGAAGTTGTTTTAATGGATGGTACTGTAACTAGATTTGGAGGCAAAGCAATGGATGCAGAAGGTTATGACTTTCTTGGTCTGATGACTGGTTCAGAGGGCTTGCTTGGAGTTATAACAGAAGTAACGGTAAAGATTTTAAAAAAACCAGAAGTTGTTAAAGCAGCTTTAATAGGGTTTCCAACCGTTGAAGATGCAGGAAATTGTGTAGCAGAAATTATTGCTAAAGGATGCATCCCTGCAGGCATGGAAATAATGGATAAAGCTTTGACTAAAGCAACTAATGATTATTCAAAAGCAGGCTATCCAACTGATGCAGAAGGAATGATGATAGTAGAGTTTGATGGCACCGAACATGAAGTAGATGCATATATTGAAAAAGTAAAAAATATTGCTGAAAAAAATAATTCTTCAAGTTTAAAAATAAGTAAATCCAATGAGGAAAGATTAAAATTTTGGGCAGGGAGAAAAGCTGCATTTCCTGCTTGTGGAGTTCTAGCTCCCGACTATATGTGCATGGATGGATCAATACCTAGAGGAAAATTAGCTGAAGTTTTAAAAGAGATATCAAGGCTTTCAAAAAAATATGACTTACCAGTTGCTAACGCTTTTCATGCTGGCGATGGGAATCTTCATCCTTTAATTATGTTTGATGCTAATAACCCCGAGTCTTTGAGAAAGTGCGAAGAATTTGGTGCAGAAATATTAAAATATTGCGTGAAAGTAGGTGGTGCTTTGACCGGTGAACATGGGGTGGGAATTGAAAAAAGAGAACTAATGTGTGAAGCATTTAATGATAAGGACATTCAGCAACAACTTACAATTAAAGTTGCTTTAGATCCAAATTCTCTTTTAAATCCTGGAAAGGTATATCCAATTCTTAGAAAATGTGCCGAGGAAGGAAGGGTTCATGTCCATGGAGGAAAAACAAAATTCCCAGACATTCCTAGATTTTAATCAAAACATATTTAACCCCAGCAGTAGAGAAGAAATAGCTGAGATTATAAGGAATTGTTATAAAAAAAATATTCCATTAGAAATTAACGGATCTAAATCAAAAAATAAAATTGGCAGAAATTTTCAGGCTGAAAAAACTTTGAATCTAAGTAATTATTCAGGAATAATTGATTATAAACCTGAAGAACTCTACATCAAAGTTAAGGCGGGTACGCCAATTAATAGCATCATCGAAGAATTGGATAAACACGATCAACAGCTAGCTTTTGAACCAGTTGATTTTGGATTTGTATTTAATGGTAAAAGCAACAACGGAACTATCGGGGGAGTAATTTCTTGTAACTTTGCCGGACCAAGAAGATTCAAAGTTGGAAGTGCAAGAGATCATTTATTAGGTTTTCAAGGAGTTAATGGGAAAGGAGAAATTATAAAATCAGGTGGAACAGTTGTAAAAAATGTTACTGGTTATGATTTATGTAAGTTAATTTCTGGTTCTTTCGGAACTTTATCTGTGTTAACTGAACTTTCAATTAAAGTTTTACCTAAGCCCCAAAGTAGCAAAACTTTAATTATAAATAATCCTCATTTAAAAAAAGCTATTGAATATTTAGGAACAGCTTTATCTTCATCTACAGACCCATCTGGAGGCGTTTTCTATCCTGAACAGTTTGAACAAAGTTTTACATTTAATGATTTAACACATAAAGGAGCTTTAACAGCAATCAGAATAGAAGGCCCCTCTAATTCTGTTGACCATAGAATTAAAAAATTAAGTATAGAACTTGGTTTACTTGAAAATGAATATTCTATCTTAGAGTCAGTACAGACTAAAATATTTTGGAATAAAACTAAAAATTTAGAAGTTTTTTCAAATTCAAAAAAAAATTTATTAAGAATTGTTGTACCAATTAGTGAAACACTAAGTGTTTTACAGAAATTGAAACCCTATGAGATAAATTATTTTTTAGATTGGGGTGGTAGTTTGATTTGGGTTGAACTAGAAAAAATAAGTCTAAAAATTCTTAGAGAAATTAAAGATATAACACAGCAGCATTCTGGTTATTTTACAATCATCAAAGTCGAGGATGACTTGAAAGCTTCAGCTGATATTTTTACTATAGATCCAATAAAGTATAAGATATCTGAAAAAATTAAAAAAAGTTTTGATCCAAAAAGAATTTTTAACCCAGGAAAAATGTATTCAGGAATATAATGCAAACCTCATTTACAGATAAACAGCTTGAAAACAAAGATAACAAATCAAGCGAAACTATACTTAGAAAATGTGTTCATTGCGGAATGTGCAATGCTACATGTCCAACATATGGAATTAATGGTGACGAGTTAGAAGGACCAAGAGGAAGAATTTATCTTATTAAAGACATGTTAGAAAATAATAAGCCAGCTAATCAAAAAATAGCCAAACATATAGACAGCTGTTTATCTTGTTACTCTTGTATGACTACTTGTCCTTCAGGTGTTAACTATATGCACCTTATAGATCATGGTAGAAATTATGTTGAAGAGACTTACAAAAGACCATTCTTAGATAGAACGTTTAGGAATATTTTATCTTTCATATTACCAAAACCCAATATTTTTTTAATTTTGGCTATTGCTTCCAAAGTTATAAAGCCTTTTAGTTTTTTGTTTCCTCAATTTCTTAAAAATTCACTGAATCTAATGCCAAACCGTATCCCAAGTAAAAAATTAAAATCTCAAAAAGTTTATAGTCCCAAAAACAACAAAATTGTTTCTCGTGTAGCTCTATTAACAGGATGTGTTCAGAGAGTAATTGCGCCAGAAATAAACGAAGCCACTATAAGGTTGCTTAACAGACATAATGTTGAGGTGGTAGTAATGCCTGACGTAGAATGTTGTGGATCTTTAAATCACCATTTAGGTAAAAAGAACTTAGCAAGAATTTCTTTTGTTAAAAATATCGAAAGCTGGCATCAAGAATATTTAGATAACGGGCTCGATGCAATAATAAGCAATACTTCAGGTTGCGGAACTACCTTAAAAGATTACGGGCACATTTTTAAAAATGATAAAGATTTTAAAAAAAAGGCAAAAAAAATATCAGATTTAACAAAAGATATTGCTGAATATTTACACGAAAACTTGAAATTAAATTATAAGAATACTGAAGAAAAAAATTACAAGGTAGCTTATCACTCTGCTTGTTCAATGCAGCACGGTCAAAAAATTCATGATCAACCCAAAGAATTAATATCCAAAACGGGCAGCGAAGTTTTAGAAATACCTGAAGGACACCTATGTTGTGGTTCAGCTGGAACGTATAATATTCTACATCAAAAAATGGCTAAATCATTATTAAGAAATAAAGTAAAAAATATTGAAAAAGTTTCTCCAGATTTTATCTCAACAGGAAATGTGGGATGCATAACACAAATTTCTACTGGAACAAGAATACCTATAATACATACAGTTGAACTTTTAGATTGGTTTACTGGCGGACCAAAACCTTATAAATTACGAAAATTATAATTATGAAAAAAATATTTGTTACACGTAAGCTTCTAAAAGAAAATGAAGAAAAATTAAAAGAATTATTTGATGTAAAACTTAATGTAGAAGATAAAGTTTATTCCGCCGATCAAATAATTAAAGAAACAAAAGGTTTTGATGGAATTTTAAGTTCTGTAACCGATCCGATTAATGCAGTTACAATATCTAAACTTTCTAGCACAATAAAAATAATTGCTAATGGTGCGGTAGGATTTGGAAATATTGATATTAAAGCAGCACATGAGAGAGGAATTACAGTAACTAATACTCCAGATGTTTTAACTGATGCGACAGCAGATATACAGATTTTACTTTTATTAGGAGCTTCTAGAAAGGCTTATGAAGGAAGACTGGCTGCGGAAACTCAAAACTGGAAATGGTCGTGGGACTTTTTATTAGGAAAACAAATGTCAAATAAGCGTTTAGGTATTTTGGGAATGGGTAGAATTGGAAGAGCTGTAGCAAAAAGAGCAAAAGCTTTTGGTATGGAAATACATTATCACAATAGATCTAAGCTTTCCTCTGATCTTGAAGATGGTGCAATTTATCATAAAAACTTAAAAGAACTTTTTGCACAAAGTGAGTTTTTATCTATTAATTGTCCAGCTACTCCTGAGACTACTAAAATCATTAATAAAGATACATTAGGATATTTAAAAAAAAATACAGTTGTCGCTAATGCAGCAAGAGGCGATGTAGTGGATGATGATGCAATGGTAGAAGCTCTAAAAAATGGCACTGTGTTTGCATATGGTTTAGATGTATATAACGGTGAACCAAAAATTCACCCTGAATATTTAAAATTAAAAAATATTTTTTTATTGCCTCATCTTGGAAGCGCAACAAAAAGAACGAGGTGGGATATGGCTTTTCGTGCAACTAAAAATTTAGAAGATTTCTTTTTAGGAAAAAAACCACAAGATCAGGTAAACTGATACACCTTGAGATTGAATCTAATAAATTTAATTTAAAATAATTCTAAAAATATAAGAAGACACATTATAAAGTTTATGCTTAGATAATGTATTAATTAATAAACGGAGGACATATGTCAAAAAAAGTAAAAGGAGTTAAAACTCCATCAAGACGTAAGTTCTTTAAAGCAGCTGCAGCTACGGGTGCAGCAGCGGCAGCAACAATTGCAATGCCAAACATTGCCTTAGGTGCTCCGATAACTTTAAAGATGCAAGCGGCTTGGCCGTCTGGCGCTAACATTTTCTTTGAAATGGCTGGCGACTACGCAAAAATGGTAAGCGACATGTCAGGTGGAGAGCTAAAAATTGATCTTCAACCGGTTGGCGCAATTGTAAAGACTTCAGAAGTTGGACAAGCAGTAAGTTCAGGCGTTGTTGATATGGGTCACTGGGTGACTGCATATTGGTACGGTAAAAATGCTGCAGCTTCGCTTTTTGGAACTGGACCATCATACGGAATGTCATCTCAAGAAGTAATGGGATGGATGGAGTACGGTGGAGGTAGAAAACTTTATGAGGAAACTCTAGCGAAAGTTGGATTTGACTACATAGGGTTCTTTCACATGCCTATGCCAGCACAACCTTTTGGTTGGTTCAAAAAGAACGTAACTAAAGTATCTGATGTTAAAGGGATGAAGTATAGAACAGTTGGTTTAGCGACTAACGTTTTGACTGCTATGGGAATGGTCGTAAGACAATTACCTGGTGGTGAAATTCAGCCAGCGATGAAAACAGGTTTGATCGAAGCTGCTGAGTTTAACAACCCTACTTCGGACTCACAATTTGGTATGCAAGACGTATCTAAGCATTATCACTTAGGTAGTTTTCACCAATCTCAAGAGATGTTTGAAATACCAATGAATAAAAAGAAATACAATTCATTGTCACCAGCGCACCAAGCTATCTTGAAGAATGCAGCTTATGCGGCAAATACAGATAACTATTTCAAAGCATTGGTGAGATACTCTGCTGACTTATCTAAATTGATGAATGAACACAAAGTTAATGTGTATCAAACATCTGACGCAATTTTAGCTGAGCAGTTAAAAGGTTGGGATAAAATTGTTAAAGAGTTTTCTGGTAAGGATGCTCACTTTAAGAAAATCATCAACTCTCAAAAAACTTACGCTAAGAGAGTAATGAAATACTTATTGATGAATCAGCCTAACTACAAACTTGCTTATGAGAATGAGTTTGGAAATATCGCAAAAGTTAAAATTTAATTAACTTTTTGAGTTATTAAAAAAAGAGGGGGTTTAATCACCCCCTTTTTTTATAGAATTTTTGAAAAATTTATAATACTTTTAAAATATGAGAAGCTTCATATCATTTGCAGACCATTTGAGTACATCGATAGGAAAAGCATTTTCTTGGTGCATTGTTATTTTAATGGGAGGAACAGTTTACGAAGTAATAATGGCCTATGTATTTAATGCGCCAACACTTTGGAATTTTGATTTTAGTATGCAAATGTATGGTGCAATACTTATGATGTCCGGCGCATATTGTTTAGCAACGGAGTCTCATGTGCGAGGAGATGTAATTTACAGACTTTTTAAGCCAAGAACGCAAGGGTGGATAGATTTAATCCTTTATTTTATTTTCTTTTTTCCTGGAGTGCTTGCTTTAGCTTTTTACGGTTATGATTATGCGGCATTAGCTTGGAAAATTAAAGAAACAAGTTGGAGCAGCCCGGCACAGATTCAAATTTATATGGTTAAGGCATTAATACCAACAGCAGGCGTTACGTTAATCATTCAAGGTATCAGCGAAGTATTCAGATCAATTATTTGTATTCAAACAGGGCATTGGCCAGCAAGAATGGTTGTTGCTGAAGAAACAGAAAAAATTTTAATGAGAACTTCACAGGACGAGGATCAAAAAGATGCTATTTAGTTTAACAAACCCTGAAGTAGCCATTTTGATGATGGGAATATTTTTATTTGCAGTATTATTAGGCTTTCCTATTGCGTTCACATTAATGGCAATGGGTATTGGATTTGGTTACTACGCATACTATGATCCAGCAGTCATGGAGCATTTCCTTGACAATAGAATATTCCAACTGTTTGTACAAAATACCTACACTGTAATGGATAACAACGTTCTAACGGCAGTCCCCTTATTTTTATTTATGGGATATTTAGTTGAGAGGGCTGGAATTGTAGCGAAATTATTTTTTGCGATAAGATTAGCAGCCCATAGATTACCTGCATCAATGGCAGTAGCTGCATTAATAACTTGTACTTTATTTTCTACAGCTACCGGAATTATTGGTGCTGTTGTAACATTAATGGGATTACTTGCGTGGCCGGCTATGATTAAAGCTGGTTACGATAAAAAATTTGCATCTGGAATAATTTGCGCAGGCGGTTGTTTAGGAATCTTAATACCACCTAGTATTATGTTAATTGTGTATTCAGTTATAGCTCAATTATCGCCGTTAAGATTATTTGCGGCCGCAATCTTTCCAGGACTTATGCTTGCAGGTTTATATATAACATACGCAGTAACTAGAGCTTATTTTCAGCCATCAATTGCACCTAAGCCTCCAGCAGAAGATATTCCTCCAACAGGAACAATATTAAAAGAAGTTTTGATTTCATTTGTCCCACTTTTTGGATTGATAATGTTAGTTCTTGGAACAATTTTAGCAGGTATAGCTACACCAGCTGAAGCAGCTGCAGCAGGTGCATTTGGAGCGTTAGTTTTATCTTACTTTTACAAAACACTTAAATGGAAAAATTTTAAAGAATCCGTTTTCTTAACAGCAAAAACCACAGCAATGATTATGTGGTTGTTTATAGGCTCTTGGACTTTTTCTTCTGTTTTTTCATACTTAGGTGGACACGAAGTTTTTGAACATTTTTTTAAATCAATGGATTTAGCGCCTTGGCAGTTTTTAGTTATTACTCAAATCATAATATTTTTGCTTGGCTGGCCACTAGAGTGGACTGAAATTTTAATTATATTTGTTCCAATATTTTTACCATTACTGGTAATATTTGATGTAAATCCTTATTTTTTTGCAATGCTAATTGCATTAAATCTACAAACTTCCTTTTTAACGCCGCCAATGGCCATGTCGGCTTACTATTTAAAAGGTGTTCAATCTAAAAATGTTGAACTTATGCAAATATTTTCCGGTATAATGCCTTTCCTTGGTATCGTAATATTTGCAATGGTTTTAATGTACTGGTTCCCAGGTATAGCATTATGGTTACCAGAAACTCTTTTCGCAGATTAAAATTATCATGGTAGATATTTTTTCAATGACAACTAGTGAACTGGTTGCAAAAATGAGAGAAGGTCAAATTTCTTCCGTTGAAGTTTGTAAAGCTTATATTTCAAGAGTTGATAAGTTTGAAAAAGATGTAAAGGCTTGGCACTTTTTAGATAAAAAAATTTTATTGGAGAAAGCAGAAGAAGCCGACGAGTACAGAAAGTCTGGCAAGCCACTTGGTTCACTTCACGGGCTACCTATTGCCGTTAAAGATATTTTTGGTACTTACGATATGCCAACAGAATGTGGAACAGTCTTCAGAAAAAAAATGTCAGCAGCACAAGACTCTGAAGTAGTAAATTTATTAAAAAATGCTGGTGCTATTATCATGGGTAAAACAGTTACCGCAGAACTTGCCTATATTCATCCAGGTAAAACTACAAATCCTCATGATTATTCAAGAACTCCAGGAGGATCTTCAAGCGGTTCAGCAGCAGCAATAGCTTCTCAGATGGCCCCACTATCGGTTGGATCACAAACAGGTGGATCAATTATAAGACCAGCTTCATATTGTGGCGTGGTAGGATACAAGCCATCTTACGGACTAATCTCAAGGAGTGGGGTATTAAAGACTTCGGAAAAATTAGATACAATAGGTGTATTTGGAAAAACAGTTGAAGATGTAGCCCTACTAGCCAAAATATTAATTAAAAAAGATATATATGATCCTTCAACAGTGCATTTCGCTGCTGACAAAATGTTAGAAGAGTGCAGAAAAGGACCAATCTTTGAACCTAAATTTATTTTTTACAAAACAGATAAATGGAAAAATATTCATAAAGATTCTAGAGATGCATTTGAATTTTTTATAAAAAAGTTCAAAAAAAATATTGAAGTATTTGAGACACCTTCATATTTTAAAGATATTCCAAAACAGCATCAAATTATTCACGAAACTGATTTAGCAAATAATTTTCAAGCATATTATAAAAAAGATAAAAAAAAACTTTCTAAAGAAATGAGAGATGCAATCGAAAGGGGAAAGAAATATTCAGCTTATGATTACGCTAATGCTATAGATTTTATGAAACAAAGTTACGAGTCTTACAAAGAAGTTTTCGAGGATTATCATGGTATTATTACCCCTTCATCAAGTGGTGTTGCAGATAAAGGGCTAAAGTCGACAGGGAATGCGGATTTTCAAAAAATTTGGACATACTTAGGCTTACCAACTATTTCACTACCTTTACTTACAGGTGAAAATAATTTACCTTTGGGCGTGCAGTTAGTTGGAGACAAGCTTGATGATTTAAGATTTTTAGGAACTGCTAACTGGCTTGAAAAAAATTGTAAAGATGATGAATAAAATAACTATAATAATAGGTGTTTCTTTAGCTACTGCTTTTTTAGTGGGCTTAGCCACTACACTTACCAGGTCTTCTATGATAGGTTTCTTTGACATCTTGCCAGTTTTTATACTAATGGTAATAGCTATTTTCATGATGTTTTACGAAGCATTCAGCGATAAAAAATAGTCAAATTAAATTGATTAAGAAAAGTCACCCATTCACTCCGTATATTTTACTTTTTGTGCAACCAATATTTATGGCAACTAATATTATTGTTGCTAGAGGAGGCGTAGAGTACGTTCCCCCCATCTCTTTAGCTTTTTGGAGATGGCTTACTGTATTTCTAATTTTGTTTCCATTTTTTTATTATGAAATATTAAAAAACAAAAAATATATAAACAAAGAGTTTTGGAAATTATTTTTCTTGGGTTCTATGGGATGTGGTGTATGTGGTGCCTTTCCATTTATTGCTGGAATGTCGACAACTATGGCTAACATGGGAATTATTTATACCTCATCTCCAATTTTTATAATCATTCTATCTGTAATGTTTTTTAAAGATAAAATTAATCTTTCAAGAATTATTGGTTTAATTTTATGTTTAACTGGTGTGCTAGCAATAATAAGTAAAGGTAAATTAGATTTGTTAATAAATTTTAAATTTACATCTGGTGATTTATGGATGGTAGGGGCTGCTATTGGTTGGGCTGTTTATTCTATATATCTTTTAAATTGGAAAAGTAATTTTAGTTTAATAGCCAGATTTACTCTTATAGCTTTGTTTGGAGCAGTTTCATTATTTCCTTTTTATCTTTTAGAAGAGATTTTTTATTTCAATACAGTTTTTAATAGTAAATTTTTTTTCTGGGTACTTTTTGCAGCTATATCACCTGGCATTATAGCTTTTACTTTATATACTAGAGTCCAAAAACATTTAGGCGCATCTCTTGCGGGATTTACTCTTTACATATTTTCTATCTATTCTGCGATATATGGAATTATATTATTTAATGAAGCTTTATTAAGCTTCCATTATTTTGGTGCAGCTTTTGTTTTTGCAGGTGTTTATTTTGCAAGAAAAATAACAAAATGAAACATTTATACTTAATCGCAACCTCAATCATTTTAGCCTACCTTACAATAATTATATTTATTTATTTTTATCAAAGAAACTTACTTTATAATCCAAGTGAAAATAATTATTTAAATGATAAAATTAATTTTAAATATCAAGAAATTTTTATTGAGACAGGTGAAAATATTAAACTAAAATCATGGTTTATTAATAAAGATTTAAAGAAATTTAAGACAGTAGTTTTTTTTCATGGCAATGCTGGCAATCTATTAAATCGAGTTCACAAACTAAATGAACTAAATAAACTTGATTTAAATGTTCTCTTAACTTCATGGAGGGGGTTTAGTGGAAATAAAGGTAAACCAACAGAAAAAAATTTATATTATGATGCTAAACAAGTAGTTAAATGGCTTAAAACAAAAGGGTTAGATAATAAAGATATTGTTTTATATGGAGAGTCATTAGGGACAGGTGTTGCTATTGAACTGGCATCAAAAGATAATTTCGGAGGAATTATCCTTGAGTCTCCGTTTACGTCTATGGCTGATACTGCAAAAATTTATTATCCATATTTACCAGTTAATTTATTATTAAAAGATAGATACGATTCTAAAAGTAAAATTAAAAATATTAAAACTCCAATATTAATCATGCATGGAAAAATGGATAATATTGTTCCACAAAGAATGGGTCTAGAACTTTTTAAAAGAGCCAACGATCCAAAATTTAGGTACTTTCCAGAAAGTGATGATCATATGATGGAATATAATGAAAAGCTTCTAAACAATATTAAACTTTTTATTAATAAAATTTAATCTTCAATACTCAATAAAGCTTTTGAAAAATATTCTGCATTGAAGGGATGCAAGTCAGTTTCTTTTTCACCCATACCAATTGCTATTATTGGTAACTTATATTTTTTACAAATAGCTAATACAACACCACCTTTAGCCGTACTATCTAATTTCGTAATTATTAAACCAGTAATATCATGTATTTTACTAAATTCCTCAACTTGGTTTAATGCATTCTGCCCAGTTGTTGCGTCCAACACTAAAATTACTTCATTTGGATAAGAGGGATCAATTTTTTTTAAAACATTAATAATTTTTTTATACTCTTCCATTAAATTTTTTTTATTTTGAAGGCGTCCAGCTGTATCAATTAATGCAATATCAATTTGATTTTTTTTTGCAAATTCTGCTGTTTTAAATGCCACAGAAGCAGGATCACTATTTATTTCCGATTTGATGATATCAACTTTAACTTTAGTAGCCCAAACTTGTAATTGATCAATAGCAGCAACTCTAAATGTGTCCGCAGCGCCAAATACGACAGATCTATTATTATCCTTAAAGTATTTACCAAGTTTTCCAATGCTAGTTGTTTTTCCAGCACCGTTTACACCTGAAACTACAATTACTGCAGACTTGGCGTTCCCCATTAAGCTTAAGTCTTTCTCATATTTGAGAAGACCAATTGCCATTTTTTCTGCGATTAATTTTAGAATTTCTTTATGGTCATCTAATTTTTTATCAATTTTAAAGTTTTCAAAATCTTTTCTAAGTTCTCTTGCAACATCAACACCTGCATCTGCAGATATAATTAGCTCTTCAAACTTTGTAAGCACATCTTCATCAATATTTTTCTTTGAAAATATATTTTTAAAACCATCTGTCAGACCAGAGGAGCTCTTTCCGAGACCTATTTTAAATTTATTAAATAAACTCATTTTAGATTTCAAGCTTAGTATATTTTATATCTGAAACCGGGCCTCGCATAAAAATATTTAAATCTTTATCTATTTTTAGATTTAAAGTTCCTTCTTTGAATTTAATATTAATATCATTTTCTGTTAGTTTTTTTATCATAGCAGCAACAGCAGTGGCGCAAGCAGCTGTTCCACACGCCTTTGTTAATCCAGCACCGCGCTCCCAAACATTTACCGTTATATTGTTTCTATCATTTACTTGAGCAAATGTAACATTAGTTCTTTCGGGAAATAGTTTATTATTTTCAATTTTAGGACCTAAAATTTTTAAATCATGTTCAAAGCAATCTTTGACAAAAAAAATTATATGTGGATTTCCTACATTTAAACAAAAACCATCCGTGAATACTTTATCTTCAATATTAAGAGTTATTTTACTATGGTCTAAATTTTTCGATAAAGGAATTTTATTCCATTCAAATATGGGTTTTCCCATTGCAAGCTCAACATCTAAATCACCAACTATTTTAGCATTAAGCAATCTATTGTTTGTTTTTAATTTTACTTCTTTCGTATTTAAGTCTTTGCCTAAAAGATAAGCTACACATCTACTTCCATTCCCGCATGCACTTACTTCACCTCCATCTGAATTAAAGATAGTAATTGGAAAAACCTTTTCAATTTCTCTCTCAATAAAAATTATTTGATCAAATCCAATCTCACGATGAAAAGATTCAAGTTTACCCAAATGAATTATTTTTTCTTTAGTTATATTTACAATGTCTTTTCTTCTATCAACAATGACAAATTTATTGCCCAAACCATCCATTCTAAAAGCTTTAATTGTTGGCATAATAATAGATTAGTATAATTATTCATTGACTTTTAAAACCCCAAATTGTAATTTCCCTTTACTTTCCGCAAATACACATGTCTTTGCGGTGCTCTTTTAAGAAGAGTGTCGACACTAGTCAGCGAAGGTTCGCCCACTAGTGCGATAGGCGTTGGGTGTTTAAAAATGTTTGAAAATTTAACAAATAAATTAGAAAAAATTTTTTCTAAACTTAAAAGTGCTCCTTCATTAACCGAAGAGCAAGTTGACTCTGGTTTAAAGGAAATTCGTTTAGCTTTGCTCGAAGCTGATGTTGCATTACCAGTTGTTAAAGACTTTATTTCAAACATAAAACCTAAAGCGATTGGCCAAGAAATAATTAGATCAACTTCACCTGGTCAAATGATCGTTAAAATAGTTTATGACGAATTAGTTTCAATTCTTGGGTCTAAAAACGAAGAACTTAACTTTAAAGCTGTTCCTCCCGTTTCAATATTACTAGTTGGTTTACAAGGATCAGGAAAAACCACATCAGCTGCTAAGCTTGCTAAATTGATAGAAGAAAAGCACAAAAAAAAAGTTATGCTTGTTAGTTTAGACGTTTATCGTCCTGCAGCTCAAGAGCAGTTAAAATTATTAGCTGAAACCAATGGAATACAAAATTTACCAATTATTGAAAAACAGCAACCACTCGATATTACTAAACGAGCACTTAATGCTGCCAATCTTAATGGTTCAGACGTAATAATTTTTGATACAGCTGGGCGTACACAAATCGATCTACCCATGATGTCAGAAATTAAACAGGTTAAAGAAATTACAAACTCAGCAGAAACTATTTTAGTTGCCGACTCTTTAACAGGACAAATCGCAGTTAATGTTGCTAAAGAATTTAATACAGCTGTAAACCTATCCTCAATCATTCTTACAAGAGTTGATGGTGATGCAAGAGGCGGTGCAGCACTAAGTATGAAGCATGTTACAGGTAAACCAATAAAATATATTGGTGTTGGAGAGAAAATATCTGATTTTGAATTATTTCATCCAGATAGACTCGCCAACCGAATTCTTGGAATGGGAGATGTTGTAACATTAGTTGAAAAAGCAGCTCAAGATTTAGGAGAGGAAAAATTAAAAGAAACCGAAGAAGAATTGAAAAAAGGAATTTTTACAATGGACTCTTATCTTTCACAGTTAAGACAAATGAAAAAAATGGGGGGCATGGAAGGTGTAATGTCAATGTTACCTGGTGCAAATAAAATGAAAGAAAAAATGGACCAAGCAAATATTGACGAAAAAATGCTTATAGAAAATGAGGCACTTATTTTATCTATGACAAAAAAGGAAAAAGAGAATCCAAAAATAATTAGCGGATCTAGAAGAAAAAGAATCGCAAAAGGTTCTGGTGTAGATGTGTCTAAAATAAATAAATTACTAAAACAATTTAAAATGATGTCAGATATGATGAAAAAAATGTCACAAGGAAAAAAAATTCCATCTGGAATGATCCCAGATGAAATGTTCAATCAACTAAAATGAAAGGTATAATATGCTAAGAATAAGACTATCGATGGGAGGGGTAAGAAAAAGACCTATTTACAAAATCGTTATAGCAGACAGTAGATACCCAAGAGACGGGAAATTTATTGAAAAAATTGGTTCTTATAATCCACTGCTTCCAAAAGATAAAAAAGAAAGAATAAAAGTGGAAGCAGAAAGAGTTAAGTATTGGATGAGCAAAGGAGCTCAACCAACTTTAAGAGTTTCAAGACTTTTAGGCGAAGCACAAATAATGCCAATGCCGAAACCTGGAAATAATCCTCAAAAAGCTATTCCCAAAAAAGAAAGAAAAAAAGAAGGTGAAGAACCTAAAAAGGAAGAGCCTAAAGCAGAAGCGAAAAAGGAAGAACCTAAAAAGGAAGAGCCTAAAGCAGAAGCGAAAAAGGAAGAACCTAAAAAGGAAGAGCCTAAAGCAGAAGCGAAAAAGGAAGAACCTAAAAAGGAAGAGCCTAAAGCAGAAGCGAAAAAGGAAGAACCTAAAGCTTAACCGCAAGGTAGCAAAAAATGCTGGAAGTAAAAATTTTTACTTTATATCCAGATTTATTTCCTGGTCCTCTAGATACGGGGATTTATAAAAAAGCTAAGGAAAATAAAATTTGGGATATTAGAGTCATCAACATAAGAGACTATTCAACAGATGGTCGAGGATCTGTTGATGACACACCATTTGGTGGAGGTAGTGGAATGTTATTAAGACCAGATGTAGTTGCATCCGCTTTAGATAAAAACACTAAACCAGGTGAAAAAATTATCTATCTTTCTCCAAAAGGCAAAAAATTTGATCAAAGTGAAGCAAGATCAATTAGCAAACTAAATAAGCTTAATATTTTATGTGGTCATTTCGAAGGGATTGATCAAAGATTATTGGAGACTAGAAATATAGAAGAATACAGTATTGGTGACTTTATTTTATCAGGAGGTGAAACGGCATCTTTTGTTTTTGTAGACGCGCTAATAAGACTTTTGCCAGGCGTATTAGGAAACAAAGAGTCTAACAAAGAAGAAAGCTTTGAAAATTATCTATTGGAGCACCCTCAATTTACAAAACCTAAAGATTGGGAGGGTAAAAGCCCGCCAGATATACTATTTTCTGGAGATCATGCTAAAATTAAGGGGTGGCGTTTATCTCAATCTGAGGCTATAACACGTCGCCAGAGACCCGATCTTTGGAAAAAATATTTAGATAAAAAAAATGAAAAACATTGAAGATATAAATAAAGCAGCAATACAAAAAATAACTGCTAATAAAAAAATTACTGATTTTTCACCAGGTGATACAATTAAAGTAGGTGTAAAAATCGTTGAAGGTAAAAGAGAAAGAATTCAATATTTTGAAGGTGTTTGTATTGCTAAAAAAAATAGAGACCTTAATTCCTCATTTACAGTTAGGAAAATTTCATTTGGAGAAGGTGTTGAAAGAACTTTTGCTCTTTATAGTCCAAATGTTGATTCCATCAAAGTTGTAAGATCTGGAAAAGTTAGAAGAGCTAAACTTTATTATTTAAGAGATAGAAAAGGTAAGTCAGCGAGAATAGCAGAAAAGATTAAGAAAAAAATTGGCGTAGACGTATCTGTTAAACCAGTAGAACCAAAAGAAAAAGTAGTTGAGGCAGCAAAACAAGAGGCTCCAAAGGTCGAAAATAAAGACGACAAATCTGCTAGCGAAAAAAAATAAAAATTTTAAATGTCAAAAACTCTATATGATAAGATATGGGAAAACCATCTTGTCCATGAACAAGCCGACGGGACTTGTTTGATCTATGTTGACAGACACTTAATTCATGAAGTGACTAGTCCACAAGCATTTGAAGGTTTAAGAATTCAAAAAAGAAAAGTAAGAAGACCTGAGCTGACGTTAGCTGTACCAGATCACAATGTCCCTACTACTGATAGATCAAAAGGTATTGATGACGAAGAATCCAAAATTCAAGTTGATACATTAAGAGAAAACTGTAGAGAGTTTGGTGTCGAACTTTTTGATGTTAACGATAAACGACAAGGTATAGTTCATATTATTGGACCGGAACAAGGTTTTACTCAACCAGGTACAGTGATTGTTTGCGGTGATAGCCATACAGCTACACACGGAGCCTTTGGGGCATTAGCATTTGGTATTGGAACATCTGAAGTAGAGCATGTTTTAGCTACTCAAACTCTCATTCAAAAAAAATCAAAAAATTTAAGAATTAATGTTAATGGAAAATTACCAGCAGGAGTGACCGCTAAAGATGTAATTCTGAAAATTATAGGAACCATTGGAACTGCTGGTGGCACAGGGTATGTAATTGAATTTGCCGGTGATGTCATAAAAAACTTAAGTATTGAAGAAAGAATGACAGTTTGTAATATGACTATAGAAGCTGGTGCTAGAGCTGGATTAATTGCACCGGATGAAAAAACTTTTGAATATTTCAAAAATAAACCTATGTCGCCAAAAGGAGAAACTTGGGCTAAAGCATTAGCTTATTGGAAAACATTATATTCAGATGATGGCTGTAAATTTGATAAAGAGATTAATCTTGATGCTCAGGAAATTGAACCATTAGTAACCTGGGGAACCTCACCACAAGATGTTGCACCTATAACAAGTGTAATCCCTGATCCCAGCAAAGAGTCTAATGAAGATAGAAAAGCTGCAATGGAAAGATCTCTTAATTACATGGGTTTAAAAGCAAATACTAAAATATCAGATATAAAAATAGACAAAGTATTTATCGGTAGCTGTACCAACGGTAGAATTGAAGACTTAAGAAATGCAGCAAAACTTCTAAAAGGAAAAAAAGTAGCTTTAAATGTCAATGCAATGGTTGTTCCAGGGTCAGGTTTAGTGAAAGCTCAGGCCGAAGAAGAAGGTTTAGATAAAATTTTTAAAGAAGCTGGATTTGAATGGCGTGAACCAGGTTGCTCAATGTGTCTAGCGATGAATGCCGATAAATTAAAACCACAAGAAAGATGTGCGTCTACATCAAATAGAAATTTTGAAGGACGACAAGGAAGGGGCGGAAGAACACATTTAGTTAGCCCTGGTATGGCTATCGCAGCAGCTATTAGCGGTCATCTAGCAGATGTAAGAAAGATTCAATAATGGAAAAATTTACAAAAATTAAAAGTATACCCGCATATTTATCATTACAAAATATTGATACTGATATGATTATACCAAAGCAATTTTTAAAGACCATAAAAAGAACTGGATTAGGAAAAAGTCTTTTTTATGAAATGAGGTATGATGAACAAGGTAAAAGTATAAAAGACTTTACTTTGAATAACGAGCCTTACAATAAATCAAAAATATTGTTAGCTGGAAAAAATTTTGGGTGCGGTTCTTCTAGAGAACATGCTCCTTGGGCACTTTCAGATTTTGGAATTAAGTGTGTTATAAGTTCTAGTTTCGCAGATATATTTTACAACAACTGCTTTAAGAATGGGATTTTACCTATAAAAATAGACGACCAATCAGTATTAGAGTTAGCAGAATACTCTAAAAGGAAAGAGGAAATTGACGTTAATCTAGAAAATCAAGAAATTAAATTTGGTAACAAATCCATAAAATTTGATGTCGATGCATTTAAAAAGAAATGTTTAATAGAAGGTTTAGACGATATTGGTCTATCAATGGAAAAAGTAAGTCATATAGATAATTTTGAAAAAAAAATTGGTACTGATAAACCATGGTTGATTAAAAATGATTAAAGTAAAAAATAGAAAAATATTATTACTACCCGGAGACGGAATAGGCCCCGAAGTTATCAAAGAAGTAAGAAAAATAATTGAATGGTTTAATAAAAATAAATCTTTGGATTTTAAAATTGAAGAAGGTTTAGTAGGAGGAGCTTCATATGAAAAACATAAAAACCCAATTACCGATGAGGTCTTTTATAAAGCGCTAGAAAGCGAAGCTGTTATCTTAGGTGCTGTTGGCGGACCTAAGTATGATAATCTTGAATTTTCAAAAAGACCGGAGAGAGCTCTTTTAAAATTAAGAAAAGAATTAAAATTATTTGCAAATTTACGTCCAGCAATTTGCTTTAAGCAATTAGTAGACGCTTCTTCACTGAAACCAGAAATTATTTCTGGCCTAGATATAATGATTGTTAGAGAGCTGACAGGTGGAATTTACTTTGGTGAGCCAAGAGGAATTGAACCTATTGAAAATAATGAAAGAAAAGGAGTCAATACTCATACATACACTACAAGTGAAATACAAAGAGTAGCAAGAGTTGCTTTTGATTTAGCAAAAAAAAGAAAAAATAAAGTCACGTCATGTGAAAAGTCGAACGTTATGGAAGCAGGTGTTTTATGGAGAGAAGAGGTCCAGGCTCTTAAAGATAAAGAGTATAAAAAAATTGAATTAAGTCATATGCTTGCTGATAATTGTGCTATGCAACTCTTAAGAGACCCAAAACAGTTTGATGTGATAGTGACCGATAATTTATTTGGAGACATTCTTTCGGATGAAGCAGCAATGTTAACAGGGTCTTTAGGTTTATTACCGTCTGCCTCTTTAGGCGCTAAAGACAAAAATGGAAAAATTAGATCAATGTATGAACCCGTTCATGGCTCTGCTCCAGATATAGCAGGAAAAAATATAGCAAATCCTATAGCCACAGTACTTAGTTTATCTATGGCTTTAAAATATTCTCTTGATTTAGATAAAGAAGCTGAACAATTAGACTTAGCAGTTCAAAGTGTTCTTGATGATGGCCTAAGAACAAAAGATATCATGTCTAAAAACATGAAAGAGGTTTCCACTTCAGATATGGGTGATGCAATTATAGCAAAATTGAAATAAAGTAGAGTTAATATGAATTTTGCAATAATTGGTGCTTCAGGAAATGTAGGAAGAAAAATAATTGAGATTTTAGAAAAATCTAAAATATCATTTAAAGATCTATATTTAGTAGCTTCAAAAAAAAGCGCAGGAAAAAAAATTAAATTTCGCGAGAAAGAAATTGAAATAGAAAATTTAGAAAATTATGATTTTTCTAAAGCTCAAATTACTATTTTTGCAGCTGGGAGTGATATAGCTAAAGACTGGGCTCCAAAAGCTGCAAAAAAAACAATCGTAATTGATAATTCAAGTTTTTTTAGAATGCAAAAAAATATTCCTTTAGTTGTTCCAGAAGTTAATCTTGAGGCACTAGATAAACATGAAAATATTATAGCAAACCCAAATTGCTCTACAATGCAAATGGTTCTAGCTCTTAAACCTTTACATGATGAATATAAAATTAAAAGAGTTATTGTATCAACCTACCAAGCTGTCTCCGGTGCCGGTAAAGAGGCTATGGATGAATTATTTGATCAAACAAAAAATTTTTTAGATAAAAAAAATATTGTTTCTAAAAATTTTACAAAACAAATTGCCTTTAATTTAATTCCTCATATTGATGTTTTTGATAAAGATGGTTACACAAAAGAAGAATTAAAAATGACGAATGAAACAAAAAAAATATTAGATGAGAAAATAGAAGTGACTGCAACTTGCGTAAGAGTACCAGTAAGAACTGGGCACTCAGAGTCAATGAATATTGAATTTGAAAAAGCTTTTGATTTAGAAAATATTATTAAAAAATTGGATAATGCACCAGGTTGTAAAGTTGTTGATGGTAGAAAAGATGGTGAATATATAACACCACTTGAAGCTGAGAACGACTACACGACATACATATCTAGAATCAGAAAAGATAATACCAACCCAAAAGCCATAAATATTTGGGTAGTTTCAGATAACTTATTAAAAGGCGCAGCTTTAAATACAGTTCAAATAGCCGAGTGCCTAATGAAAAAACTTTAGTATTAGTTTATAATTTGTTTATGCAATATAAAAATAATCCACTTAGCCCACATCTTCAGATTTATAAATGGCAAATTTCATCACTATTATCTATAGCCCACAGAATAGTTGGAGTGATAAATATTATAGCTATTACTGTAATTTGTATTTGGAGTTTATTATTATTATTAGGAATTGAAAGTTATCAGCCAATAAATTTTTTCTTAAATACATTTTTTGGAAAATTTATAGCGGTGAGTCTTTGTTGGACTTTTAGTTTCCACATATTAAATGAGTTAAGACATCTTATATGGGACCTTGGATACGGTTTTGATTTAAAGGTTTCAAAAATTACTGGAGTACTTGCGTTAATCGGCTCTTTCGTATTTGCTGTATTATTTTATTTACTAGGAAAAAATATTTTTTAACTATGCATGTATCAACAAAAAAATGGCTATTTACTAAAATTAGTTCATTAATCCTTTTACCATTAATGACTTGGTTCATTATAAATTTTGTATCTATTTACGATGGAAATTATCAAGAAGTAGCTATTTTTTTTACTCAGCAGCCTTCAAAAATCATCTTTTCAATCTTTATTGTTTTTGCGTTTTTTTTCTCTGCACTTACAATTAGTGAGATTTTTGAGGACTATATTCAAGATGAAAAAATCAAAAATGTCGCAAATAAACTATTGAATATATTTGCTATAATAACGCCATTGATAACTATTTTAGGAATTTTTAATTTAACAGTATGAGCGCTTATAAAATAATAGACCATAAGTATGATGTAGTTGTTCTAGGAGCTGGAGGTTCTGGTTTAAGAGCTGCTGTAGGTTTGTCTGAAGCAGGGCTAAAAACTGCGTGTATCTCAAAAGTATTTCCTACAAGAAGCCATACATCTGCCGCTCAAGGAGGAATTTCGGCAGCATTAGGAAACATGGGAGAAGATGATTGGAGATGGCATATGTACGACACAGTCAAAGGATCCGATTGGCTTGGAGACCAAGATGCTATCGAATATTTATGTAAAGAAGCACCAAGAGCTGTTGTTGAACTTGAAAGATATGGAGTTCCCTTTAGCAGAACTGACGACGGAAAAATTTATCAAAGACCTTTTGGAGGGATGACTAAAAATTATGGAAACGGAACTGCACAAAGAACATGTGCTGCAGCCGACCGAACAGGCCATGCAATTTTACACACCTTATATGGTCAAGCTTTAAAACATAATACAGAATTTTTTATTGAGTACTTTGCACTAGATCTAATTATGAAGAATGGAGAATGCAAAGGTATTATTGCATGGAACTTAACAGATGGAACTATTCACAGATTTAGATCACATACCACTATTATAGCAACAGGTGGTTACGGAAAAGTTTATCAATCAGCAACTTCAGCTCACACTTGCACAGGAGATGGTAATGCAATGGTTTTAAGAGCAGGTTTGCCATTACAAGATATGGAGTTTGTTCAATTTCATCCAACAGGAATTTATGGTGTAGGATGTTTGATAACTGAAGGTGCAAGAGGTGAAGGTGGATTTCTTGTGAATGGAAAAGGTGAGAGATTTATGGAAAGATATGCTCCTAATGCAAAAGATTTAGCCTCAAGAGATGTCGTGAGTCGTTCAATGGAAATGGAAATTAATGAAGGTCGTGGTGTTGGTAAAGATAAAGATCACATAAGCTTACATCTTGACCACTTAGATAAAGAAGTTTTAGATGAGAGATTGCCCGGAATAACGGAAGCAGCAAAAACATTTGCTAATGTTGATATAAACAAACAACCGATTCCAGTGGTGCCTACAGTTCATTATAATATGGGAGGTATACCAACAAACTATAAAGCTGAAGTTTTAACATTAAATGGATCTGAAAAAACAGTACCAGGATTAATGGCTATAGGAGAAGCTGCTTGTGTATCAGTTCATGGAGCAAATAGATTAGGATCTAATTCTTTAATTGACCTCGTAGTTTTTGGAAGAGCAGCAGCTAAAAGAGCAGCAGAATTAGTAAAACCTGGAGCACCTCATGAGGAAGTTTCAAAATCAGAAACAGACAAATGTTTAGATAGATTTGATAAAATTAGAAATTCAAGTGGTTCCACAATGACATCGGAGTTAAGAATAAAAATGCAAAAAACGATGCAATCGAAATGTGCAGTTTTTAGAACAGAAAAAACTTTGAAGGAAGGTGTTGATCAAATAAGAAAACCCTACGAAGGCATGAACGATATTTCCGTAAAAGATAAATCTTTATTATTTAATACAGACTTAGTCGAAACTTTGGAATTTGATAATTTAATACGTCAAGCTCTCACAACAATGGATTCGGCTTACAAGAGAAAAGAAAGTAGAGGTGCACATGCGAGAGAAGATTATAGTAAAAGAGATGATAAAAACTTTATGAAGCATACTTTAGCCTGGCAAAGTGATAATAAAGTAGAAATTAAATATAGAGATGTTCACTCAAGAACTTTGACAAATGATGTTCAATATTTTCCTCCCAAAGAAAGAGTTTATTAAATAATGGTTCAATTTAACTTGCCACAAAATTCTAAAATTGAAGTCGGCAAGCACTACAAAGATATAACTAATTCTAATAATTTAAAAAAAGTAAACGTATATAGATGGGATCCATCAACTGGGCAAAATCCAAGAGTTGATACATTTGAAGTTGATATGGATAATTGTGGACCAAAAGTCTTAGATATATTGTTTAAAATTAAAAATGAAATAGATCCATCTCTAACTTTTAGGAGATCATGTGCACATGGAGTTTGTGGTTCGTGTGCAATGAATATAGATGGTATAAATACATTAGCTTGTATAAAATCTCATACGGATATCAATGGTGATTTAAATGTTTATCCTCTTCCCCACCTAAAAGTAATTAAAGATTTAATTGGAGATTTAACAACACTATATAAACAATATGAATCAATTAAGCCATGGCTTACAACAAAACAAACTGGTGAAGAAAAAACAGAATTAAAACAAACTCAAAAAGATAGAGAAAAATTAGATGGATATTACGAATGTATTTTGTGTGCCTGTTGTTCCACATCTTGTCCAAGTTACTGGTGGAATGGAGATAAATATCTGGGCCCAGCGGTACTATTGCAAGCTTATCGTTGGATAAATGACAGTAGAGATGGAGATAGAAAAGAAAGATTAAAAAAAGTTGCTGATGAACTAAAATTATATAGGTGTCACACCATTATGAATTGTACTAATTCATGCCCAAAAGGATTAAATCCTGCAAAAGCTATCGGTTCTATTAAGAAAATGCTTGCAACAAGTTAAAACCTTATTTAATCAATTACATCATGAAAACTATTGAGCACTTTGTTAACGGAAAGTCTTTCAGCGGTGATTCAAAAAAGATGGGAAAAATTTTTAACCCAGCTACGGGTGAGCAAGAGTCTGAAGTAAAATTAGCTACTACAAAAGATGTAAACAAAGCAGTTGCAAATGCAAAAAAAGCGTTTGATGCATGGGCTAACACACCTCCAATTCAAAGAGCTAGAATAATGTTTAAATTTAAAGAATTAATAGAAAAAAATTCAGATGAACTTACTAAAATAATAGTAGCTGAACATGGAAAAGTTTATGAAGACGCTAGAGGATCACTAACAAGAGGCTTAGAAGTGGTAGAATATGCATGCGGCATACCTCAAATGTTAAAAGGTGAATTTACCGAAAATGTAGGAACGAATGTTGATAGCTGGTCTATAAGACAGCCGCTTGGTGTTTGTGCAGGTATTACTCCTTTTAATTTTCCAGCTATGGTTCCTATGTGGATGTTTCCAATGGCGATTGCGTGTGGAAATACATTTGTTTTAAAGCCTTCTGAAAAAGACCCTTCTTGTTCTATGCGATTAGCAGAACTATTAAAAGAAGCAGGATTACCCGATGGTGTATTTAATGTTGTTAACGGCGACAAGGAAGCAGTTGATGCTTTAATTAATAACAAGGATGTAGTTGCAATGAGTTTTGTAGGATCAACACCTATTGCAAAATATATTTACGAAAATTGTGCAAAGAATGAAAAAAGGGTTCAAGCATTAGGTGGTGCAAAAAATCATTGTGTTGTCATGCCAGATTGTGATCTTGATCAAGCAGTTAATGGTTTAATGGGCGCAGCATACGGTTCAGCTGGTGAAAGATGTATGGCCCAATCGGTCGCTGTGGCAGTAGGTGGTATCGGAGATAAATTAGTAGCTTCACTAGCAAAAAAAGTAGAGGCTCTTAAAGTAGGACCAGGTATGGACAAACTGTCAGAGATGGGTCCATTAGTAACAAAAGAACATTTAGCTAAAGTAAAAGGTTACGTAGATATTGGAGAAAAAGAAGGAGCAAAGCTAATTGTTGATGGTAGAAATTTTAAATTACAAGGTTATGAAAACGGTTATTATATTGGCGGATGTCTTTTTGATAAAGTCACAAAAGACATGAGAATTTACAAAGAAGAAATTTTTGGTCCAGTTTTATCCGTTGTTAGAGTCAAAGATTTTGAGGAAGCGCTACAATTAGTAAATGATCATGAATTTGGAAATGGTGTGAGTATATTTACTAGAGATGGGGATTCAGGAAGAACTTTTTCAAGTAAAGCTAAAATTGGAATGGTAGGAATTAATATACCTATTCCAGTCCCAATGGCTTTCCATAGCTTTGGTGGATGGAAAAGATCATTATTTGGTGATCAGCATATGCATGGTCCGGAAGGTGTAAGATTTTATACAAAATTAAAAACAGTCACTTCAAGATGGCCTTCAGGTTTGAGGTCTGATCCAGAGTTTGTGATGCCAACAATGAAATAATAAAAAAAGGATGCAAGTGAAAAAAAAAATTACTCTAATAGGAGCCGGTCAAATCGGAGGAACTTTAGCTCATTTGATTGCATTAAAAGAGCTAGCCGACGTAGTACTTTTTGACGTAGCCGCAGGTATAGCAAAAGGAAAAGCCCTAGATATAGCTCAATCATCACCAGTAAATGGATTTAATATAAACTTATCAGGTACAGATAATTATGAGGATACAAAAAATTCAGACGTAATAATCATTACCGCCGGTGTTCCTAGAAAACCAGGCATGACCAGAGATGATTTGCTTGGCATTAATCTTAAAATTATTAAACAAGTAGCAGAGGGAATAAAAAAAACTTCTCCTAATGCTTTTGTTATATGTATTACAAATCCATTAGATGTAATTGTAATGGCATTACAAAAGTATTCTGGATTACCAAAAAATAAAGTAGTTGGAATGGCAGGTATCTTAGACTCATCAAGATTTATTTATTTTTTATCACAAGAATTAAAAGTTCCAGTACAAAAAATTAAATCTTTTGTTTTAGGTGGCCACGGAGACTCAATGGTTGCTATGTTAGGATCCACTTTTATTGAAGGAAAAAACATAATGGACCTTTTGAAAGAGGGAAAAATTGAAAAAGGTAAACTCGAAAGCATCATTGAAAGAACAAAAAAAGGTGGAGCAGAAATAGTGAAATATTTAGAAAAAGGCTCAGCATTTTATGCGCCTGCAGCCTCAGGAGTCGAAATGGCTGAAAGTTATTTAAAAGATTTAAAAAAACAGTTGCCATGTGCCGTTTATCTAAATGGTGAATATGATGTAAAAAATATATATGCAGGAGTTCCTGTATTAATTGGAAAAAATGGAGTTGAAAAAATAATTGAGATTCCATTATCTCCTGCAGAAAAAAAAGATTTTGATAGTTCTATAAAATCAGTCGTAGAACTATTTAATGCAGCAAAAAAAATAGATAAAAGTCTTGAATAAAATTAAAATTTTTAACGGAAAATATTTTTATTTTTTATTAATTATATTTATAGCTTCTGCATTTAATTATTTCTCAGGTTTTAGAGGAATATTTCCTATTGATAGTTTTTTAATTTTTGATGCAGGTTATAAGGTTTTAAATGATTTTCACCCATTTAGAGATTATTGGTCAATCACAGGTCCTTTTCTAGATTATATACAATATTTAGTATTTAAAATTTTTGGTGTGAGTTGGGGGTCTTTTGTGCTGCATGCTGCTTTAATAAATGTTTTTCTAACTACAGTAACATTTAATTTTTTTTCTAAACTAGGAATAAATAAAAATTTTTCACTTTTATACTCTGTAAGTATAGCAATCCTTGGTTACCCGTCTGTTGGCACGCCTTTTATGGATCATCATGCTTCAATTTTATCTTTAATATCCTTAATGACATTAATTTTAGCTTTAAAAAATAATAATAACTTTTATTGGTTCGTTGTCCCTTTACTTCTTGGATTTTCTTTTTTTTCAAAACAAATCCCTTCTACTTACCTAAGTTTTTTATTTCTTTTTATAATATTAAGTTATTTAGTTATTTTGAAATTTAAACAAAAAACATTTTTAATTTTTATTCTCTATGGTCTTATTTCTTTTT
>JAOLYI010000019.1 GCA_028343315.1 Candidatus Pelagibacter sp. | reverse complement strand
AAAATATTTCATAAAAATTATATAAGCACTGATAGCAGTTATAATGATTAAATTTAATATTAAGTTTAGTACATTTTCTTTCGATAAGAGGTATAAAAGAAAAAAACCTATTATTGAAGTTAAATAAAAAAAATAAAAATTACCTAAAAAAATTTTTGAAAGCTTAATGAAATACCCGCCACCCATAAGGTAATTATAATCAAAGAAATAAGAACAAATTATCACAAATACTGCTATCAAAAATATAGCTAATTTATCTTTATCGATTAGTTTTATTTTTTTTTTGAAATAAAAAATGATTGAAAAAAAAGGTATTAAATAAAATGATATAATTGAAGAATTTACTAACAAACTGTTATAAAACTTAAATTCGAATGTTGCTTTAAGAATCTTGGGCCAAAACAATACAAAAATAATGCCAGGCAGCGCAAGAATAGTTACAACTAATAATGTTTTTATAAAGTTTTTGTTATCAAGGTTTAAATAAAAAATTATTATAAAATATAAAAATATCATTGCATATAATTGTCTTGTGTAAACAGTGAGTGACATAAAAAATATTGTAAAAAAAAGTTCTTTGTTAAATTTATTAAATTGAGATTTATTCTCCCATTTTAAAAAAAAAAATAAAGAAATTATAAAAAAAAATATTCCTGTAATTTGAGTGTTTGGCCAAACAGCAGCTGACCTAAAAGAAGGTAATAAAAAAATAATAAGGGAAAAAAGAAATAAATTATTTATATTTATTTTTTTAAATTTTATTTTAAGGCAGATAAAAAACAAATAGGGGATTGGTAAGGCAAGTATACAATAAATTAGTCGTAAAATTTCTTTATCATCTACTATTTTATAAATAATAGCTGCTATGTAATAATGTAAAGGAAATTTAATGTCTAAATTTGTGCTAAAAGCCAAAGGATTTTCAACTAAAGGCCAAGTAGTTTCAAAGTCTTTTATAAAACCTCCACTACCTGCTGTATCTATATTATAATATAAATCAATAAATAATGAGATACCCAAAACTAGATATAAAAATTTATTTAATGTATTTACTCTCATTTTAAAATTTTATTAATATAATGACACACGACCGCAACAGAATTAGATATATTCAAACTTTCAATATTATTATTAGTATTTATTTTAAAAATAAAATCAGATTTTTTTAGTGTTTGATTTTTTATTCCAAATCCTTCAGATCCAAATAGTAGTACGTTTTTTCCGTTCCATTTATGGTTAGTGAAGTCTTTATTGCCTTTCGCGTCAAAAGCACTTATCCAAAAATCTTTAGTTTTAAGATAAGTTAAAGCTGTATTTAAATTTGAAACTTTAAATATTTTCATATGTTCAATACCACCACTCGCACTTTTATATAATAACTTACTTTTTGATGGAAAAGATCTTTCTTTTACAATAATGCCATCTATATTAAAAGCTACAGTGCTTCTAATAATCGAGCCAATATTTCTTGGATCTGTAACTTCTTCAAGAGCAATAAGATTAAGATTATTTTTTTTATTTTCAATTACAAATTCTTTTAAAGTAATTTCTTCTAACTGCTCTACTTCGGCTAATAAGCCCTGGTGTGATGTATCATCTCTTCCGCATAAGTTGTCTAATTCCTTTTTTGATTTATAAAATACATTAATCTTTTTGAATAAATTTAAAGATTGATTTTCCCTATTTAATTTTTTTTGTGCATCTTCGGTTAAAAAAATTCTTTCAATTTTTCTTTTAGGGTTTTTTAAGGCTTCTAGAACCGCGTGTTTTCCTGCAATTAAAAAGGTGGTTTTTTTCATGAATTTTAGCGCTTAATACACGATTTATTAGCATATTTTAAGGTAAAATGATTTATTGCAATTACTAGATAAATGCTTATAAAACGCTTGTTGTTAAATGCTTTTTAAGTTAGTGGGTATCCCCAAGATTAAGGAGGGGTACCAAAGCGGTCAAATGGGGCGGGCTGTAAACCCGTTGACTTCGGTCTTCGAAAGTTCGAATCTTTCCCCCTCCACCAAACTTAGAGCTTTAATGATAAAGGGCGTGTTAAGTTTGGATATTGCGGGTGTAGTTCAATGGTAGAACGCTAGCCTTCCAAGCTGGATGTAAGGGTTCGATTCCCTTTACCCGCTCCAAAATTAAAATTAAAATAAAGCGAGGAAAAAATAAAATGTCAAAAGAGAAGTTTCAACGAAACAAACCGCATTGTAACATAGGTACAATCGGACACGTAGACCACGGTAAAACAACATTAACTGCAGCAATAACTAAAGTATTATCCGAAGCCGGAGGTTCAAGCTCAGCAAACTTTGTTGCTTACGATCAAATTGATAAAGCGCCAGAGGAAAAAGAAAGAGGAATTACAATTTCAACTGCACACGTTGAATATGAAACTGAAAAAAGACATTATGCTCACGTAGACTGTCCTGGTCACGCTGATTATGTAAAGAACATGATTACAGGTGCAGCACAAATGGACGGAGCAATTTTAGTTGTTAACGCTGCTGATGGTCCAATGCCTCAAACAAGAGAGCACATTCTATTAGCCAGACAAGTTGGTGTTCCTGCTATCGTAGTTTTCTTAAACAAAATTGATACAGTTAAAGACAAAGAACTTGTTGATTTGGTTGAAGAAGAAATTAGAGAACTATTAACTTCTTATAAATTTCCGGGAGATAAAATTCCAATCATAAAAGGTTCAGCTTTAAATGCAGTTGAAGGAAAAGATGAAGCTACAGGAAAAAACGCAATCATGGAATTGATGAAAGCTGTTGATGAAACTATTCCTCAGCCAGATAGACCAAAAGACAAACCTTTCTTAATGCCAGTTGAAGATGTATTTTCTATTTCTGGTCGAGGTACAGTTGTGACTGGAAGAGTAGAGTCAGGTGTTATCAAAGTAGGTGAAGAAATTGAAATCGTTGGTATTAGAGATACGAAAAAATCTGTTTGTACTGGAGTAGAAATGTTTAGAAAACTTTTAGATAGCGGTGAAGCAGGTGACAACATTGGAGCTCTTTTAAGAGGTGTTGAAAGAGAAGATGTTGAAAGGGGACAGGTTTTATGTAAACCAGGATCAATAACTCCTCACACAGAATTTGAATGTCAGGCTTACATTTTGAAAAAAGAAGAGGGCGGCAGACACACTCCTTTCTTTACAAAATATAGACCTCAATTTTATTTTAGAACTACTGATGTAACTGGAGAAGTAACTTTACCATCAGGAACTGAAATGGTTATGCCAGGTGATGATGGAAAATTTACCGTTAAGTTAATCACACCTATTGCGATGAATGACAATTTAAATTTCGCAATCAGAGAAGGTGGAAAAACAGTTGGAGCAGGAGTAGTAACTAAAATAATTAAGTAACGCTTAGGAGCGTAGTTCAATTGGTAGAGCGCCGGTCTCCAAAACCGGAGGTTGTGGGTTCGAGTCCCTCCGCTCCTGCCAAACTTAGAGAAAGTTATGAAAAATCCTTTAAAATTTATTCAGGAAGTTAAACAAGAAACATTCAGAATAACATGGCCCACGAAAAAAGACACAATGATGGGAGCTGTTATGGTGTTTGCGTTGGCTTCTATTGCAGCAATTTTCTTTTTGATCCTAGATCAAATCCTGAGATTTCTTTTAAACCTAGTATTAACTATTAATTTCTAATAATGAATTGGTATATCGTACAAGCTTACTCCGGTTTTGAAAAAAAAGTAGTTGAATCTATAAGAGAAGAGCTAAAAAAACATAAACTTGAAGATAATATAGGTGAAATTTTAGTTCCCACACATCAAATAACTCTAGTAAAAAAAGGTAAAAGGACTAAAAAAGAAAGCAAATATTTTCCTGGCTATGTTTTACTCAAAGTAGAATTAACAAAACAAATTTATCATTTAATTAAAAACCTAACAAAAGTGAGCGGTTTTTTAGGTTCTGGAGACAAACCAACACCTATATCTGACAACGAAATACAAAGAATACTTGGTCAAGTTTCCGAGAGCGCTGACAATCAAAAAACTGGCATTACTTTTGAAATTGGTGAAAAAGTTAAAGTTTGTGATGGTCCATTTGCTTCATTTAATGGTTTAATCGAGGAAATAGATGAAGAAAAATCTAGACTTAAAGTGTCAGTTTCTATATTTGGTAGGGCTACTCCTGTTGATTTAGAATTTAACCAGGTGGAGAAAAATTAAATGGCAAAAGAAATTGCAGGTTACGTGAAATTACAAATAAAAGGAGGGCAAGCAAATCCGGCTCCTCCCGTAGGCCCAGCTTTGGGTCAAAGGGGAATTAATATAATGGAATTCTGTAAAGCTTTTAATGAAAAAACAAAAGCTTTTATGGGAAAACCTGTTCCCGTAGTAATAACAGTCTATAAAGATAAAAAATTTGATTTTATAATTAAATCTCCGCCAGCATCTCATTTTATAAGAGAAGCCGCTAAACTAAAAAGTGGTTCAAAAGAACCTGGTAGAGTTATTGCAGGTTCTATAACTATGAAACAAGCAGAAGCAATCGCTAAGGAAAAAATGAAGGATTTAAATGCTTTTGACATTAAAGAAGCAACAAAAATTATTTGTGGTTCAGCTAGATCTATGGGTATAGAAGTAAAAGAGTAATTATGAAAAAAAAATCAAAAAGATATAAAGAAATTTTAAAAACAGTTATTAAAAATAAAAAAATTAATAGTAAAGAGATTATAGAATTAGTTAAAAAAAACTGTACCACAAAATTTGATGAGTCGATTGATGTGTCATTAAAAATTAATTTAAAACAATCTAAAGGCGGAGATTTAAGTTTAAGAACTGTTGTAAATTTACCAAATGGTTCAGGTAAAAAAAACAAGATCGCAGTTTTATGTGAACCAGATAAAATAGATGAAGCAAAAAAAACAGGGGCCGATATTGTTGGATCTGATGATTTAATAGAAAATATTGCTGCAGGAAAATTTAATTTTACAAAACTTATTTGCACACCAGCTATGATGGGAAAAATTGGTAAACATGGAAAAGTTTTAGGCCCAAAAGGTTTAATGCCAAATCCTAAACTAGGAACTGTCGCAACAGATATTCCTAAAGCAGTTAATGATATTAAAACTGGATTAGTAGAAATAAGAAATGACAAGGACGGAAATTTATCATCTACAATAGGAAGGAAAAGTTTTTCTTCTGAAAAATTAGTTGAAAATTTTAATTACTTTATTGAAAGTATTAAAAAAGAAAAGCCTGATACAATTAAAGGCGAGTTTATAAAAAATACTTTTATAACTTCAACAATGGGAATTTCTTATAAAGTAGGAGCTAAGTAATTTTATGATGTCAAAAGAAGCAAAAAAAAATTACGTTGAAGAAATGAAAAAAAATTTTACAGACAATGAGTCTGTAATGATTGCACAATATCAAGGTCTCAATGTTAATGAACTCGATGCACTTAGGAAAGAATTAAGAGATAAAGGAATTTTATTTAAAATAACAAAAAACAAAATTACTAAAATTGCCCTCAAAGAAACATCAAAAAAGGACTTAGAAAAATACTTTATTGGACCTACAGCTGCTGCTATATCCTCTGACCCTATATCTACTGCAAAAATTTTAACTAAATTTTCAAAATCTAATAACAAATTAAAAATTGTCGCTGGATTTATGGATGGCAAGGTTTTAGATGAAAAAGAGGTGTCTGTAATTGCCACACTTCCTTCTTTAGAGGAAGCTAGAGCCAAAATAGTGGGAATTTTAGCCACTCCAGCTCAAAAATTAGTAAGTATTTTACTTGCACCAGGCTCAAAAATTGCTAATTTAGCGCGCGCAAAGAGTTTAAAAAATTAAATCACAGGAAAAAAAATGGCAGACTTAAATAAAATTATAGATGAACTTTCTACTTTAACAGTTGTTGAAGCAGCGGAACTATCTAAACAATTAGAAGAAAAATGGGGAGTAACAGCAGCAGCACCCGTAGCTGCAGCACCGGCAGGTGGAGCAGCAGCTCCAGCAGGAGAAGAAAAGTCAGAATTTTCAGTTTTCTTAGCTTCGGCAGGTGATAAAAAAATTAATGTTATTAAAGAAGTAAGAGCAATAACTGGTTTAGGTTTAAAAGAAGCTAAAGATTTAGTAGAGGCGGCGCCAAAAGAAGTAAAAGGTGGCGTAGCTAAAAAAGAAGCTGAAGAATTTAAGAAAAAACTTGAAGCAGCTGGTGCTAAAGTAGAATTAAAGTAAACAAAATTAAAGACTAGATTTTACTGTAAATTAAATTTTGCAGTAAGATTTTTTTATATTAGATGCAATTATCTTTTACTCAAAAGAAACATATAAGAAAAAACTTTGGTAAACTAGTCGAAGGTTTATCTATACCCAATCTGATAGAAGTACAAAAAAACTCATATGACGAGTTCCTAGAGTCAAAAACTCTAAATGAGCAGTTAGACGATTTATCAAAGGGTATTGATAAAGTTTTTAAAAGCATATTCCCAATTGAAGATGGAAACGATAAATCAACTTTAGAATATATTTCATATAAGTTAGAAAAACCAAAATTTGATGTTATTGAATGCAAACAAAGAAGTTTATCATATTGTGCAGCACTCAAAGCAAATTTGAGATTAGTCGTTTATGATATTGATGCAGAAAATAATACAAAACAGATTCTTTCCGCTAAAGAGCAAGAGGTATTTATAGGAGACCTTCCTTTAATGACACCAAGTGCTACTTTTATTACTAATGGGGTTGAAAGAGTTGTTGTAAATCAAATGCACAGAAGCCCCGGAGTTTTTTTTGATCATGATAAAGGTAAAACGCATGCAAGCGGTAAACTTTTATTTAATTGTCGAATTATTCCC
>JAOLYI010000018.1 GCA_028343315.1 Candidatus Pelagibacter sp. | reverse complement strand
ATCTATGTTCTTCGTAAACTCAGGATCAATACCGCTTTTTTTTAATTGTACCTCTATTCGATCTAAAACAGGATCTTGATCAAAATCTCTTTTAGATTGGCCTGGTTCCAAACTGGTTTCTGAAGATGACCATTCTGAATTTTTTAAAATAAATTTTTTATAAAATTTTGTTCGACTTGAATTTTGTAAATCAAAAACTTTTGAGAATTCATATCTTGCTAGTTGCTTTTTTAATTTACTTAAATAAAATAAATTCCATCTAGGTAATCTTTTATCAATAATAACTCCATCTAGATAAGGACATTCTGACATAAAGATAGAATAAGGTTCTGCGGTAAGTAGAAAAACTTTTCGATTTTTATAAAAATTTTTTATATCTCTAATTGCACCATTGGCTTGAATTAAATCTCCAAGAGAACCGTGTTTGATAATTAATATATTTGACATTATTAATTCTGAGTATAATTAAAGAGTGATATAGTAAAAGAATAATATGAGCAATAAATTAGACAAAATATTGGCAGAAATTTCAGCTGGTGAGCTTATTGACAAGATCACAATATTAGAAATAAAAAAAGTCAAAATATCAAATAAAGATAAACTAGCTGATATTGAAAAAGAATTGTCATCTTTAAATCAAACAATGCAAAAATTTATCCCCGATCAAGCTGCAATTAAAAAACATATCAATGATTTAAAAGAAATAAATTTAAAACTATGGGATATTGAAGACGGGAAAAGATTAGCAGAAAAAAATAATGATTTTGGGGAAAAGTTTATTTCACTTGCGAGAAACGTTTACAAATTTAATGATGAAAGAGCTAAAATTAAATTAACTATCAACAACGCGCTTGGCTCAAATATCAAAGAAGTTAAATCCTACGAATAATTAGTCTGATTTTAAACTAGGTATAATTGATCTTAATTTTTTTGATAAATTTGGATCAATTGATACTGTAATCACACCTTCTGATTTATTTAATTCTTTTAAGATTTTTCCATCTGGTGAGACAATCATCGAGTGACCAAAAGTTTTTCTACCATTGTAATGAGATCCACCTTGCGCTGGTGCGAAAACATAACAGAAGTTTTCAATAGCTCGTGCTTTTAATAGAGAATGCCAATGTTTTTTTCCTGTTGTTTCTGTAAAAGCTGAAGGAACTGACAAAAATAATGAACCTGCTTTAGATAATTTTCGATATAGATTTGGAAATCTCAAATCATAACAAATTGAAAGACCTAATTTTCCCCAAGGAAGATTAAAGGATTTAACTTTATTTCCTGCTTCAAAAGTTTTTGACTCAAAATATTTTTCTTTCTTACTTAATACAACGTCATACATATGGATTTTATCATAGTAAGTTCTAATTTTTCCATTTTTATCAATTAACACGGATCGATTGACTAATTTATTTTTTGAAATTTTTATTATTGAAGAGCCAATTAAAATCCATTTTTTATATTTTTTTGCCAATAATTTAATTCCATTTAAGTAAATATCCTCTTTCATAGATTTACATATTTTAAGTAATTGTTTTTTATTAAGTGAAAATAAAGAAGAAACTTCTGGAGTTATGATAAAATCTGTTTTTTGTTTAACAGCTTTAATAATAAATTTTTCAGTTTTTTTTAAATTTTGAAGAATATGATTATTAGATCTTAATTGAATACAAGATACACGAAACATTACTTCATTATAGATGAGGCAAAATTCCAATTACAGTCAAAACTTGGTACGTAGGCGGCTGACAGTTTAACGTTTCCAAAGCTATTAGTTAGAACTTTACACCAATTTTCAACTTGTTTAGGCTTTTTATCGTTACTTCCAACTTGCGCGGTGATAACTCCACCTTTTTTTAGAATTCTTTTTAAACCTTTCATATTTTTTTTAGCAAGGTCTATACAATACTGGTCATCATTTAAATCTACGAAGATTTTATCATACTTAGAGTCTTCTATCTCCTTAATGCTTTTAAATGCATCTCCCCAAAAAGTATTTATGACATTGCTTTTTTTAACCTTAGAACAAACTTTTGGTAAATGACGATAACAGGCATCAACTATTTCAGGATCAAGTTCAAACCAGTCTATATAATTTGAGTTATTTTCCAAACATGCTCGAGCCACTCCACCATCACCGCCACCTATAATAGCAACGTTGTTATTTTTTTTACTTAAATCATAACTAGATTTAAAAAAAGTTGAGCTATAAATTTTTTCATCTTTTTCTGCTACTTGTATTTCGTGATCTATAAATAAGGCATGTCCAAATTCTTCAATATCCATTACTTCAACAAACTGTCCCACTTTTGAAGTAAACTTTTCTAGCACATTTTTAACTACATAGTATTTCTTTTGACCAGGTGTACTATAAATATCATCGTATAGTCCAATACTGCTTCTATCAAAAGCATTGGTGACTACTCTGTCATGTTCAATCTCATTTCTTAGAATTTTTAAAGCTACTTTTGGATTTACTTTGCCACAAGTGAAAAAGTCAAAACTAATGACGCCTCTTTCAGGAAATGTGTGGAAACTAAAATGACTTTCAGACAATAAAGCAACGAGCGTAAAACCTTGTGGTTCAAATCTATGTGAGGCTACATTTAAAATTTCTACTTTTGCAGCTTTTGCTATTTTGTAGATTACCTTTTCGTAAAAATCTGGTGAATAATCTTTTTTAACACCAAGGAAATCTAAAGTGATGTGCTCCCCTACTTTAATCATTTAAAATTATCCTTTTTTATAATTTTTAAATTTTCCTAAAACAATTTTCATTTCTTTTTTAGAAAGTATTTTAGGTATTCCGATTCTTAGGGCATTTATATATTGATGGCAAATATTTTCGATCTCTTGAGCAAGCTCAAAAGCTTTTTCTAAATTATCTCCAAACGCAACTTGTCCGTGATTTGCAATCAAACAGGCTGATCTATTTTTTAGTGCTTTTATAATATTTTTTGAAAGCTGCTTGGTTCCAAAAGTTGCATATTTAGTACATTTTAAATCTTCACCGCCAGCAACTGCAACCATGTAGTGAAAAGCTGGAATGTTTTTTTGATGAGAGGATACGGCCGTAGCGCATGTTGAATGAGCATGAACTATAGCTTTAGCTTCTTTTTTATTCACATAAATATCTTGGTGAAACCTCCACTCAGAGGACGGTTTATTCTTTTTTTTATCAAAGAGTCCTTTTAGTGAAACAAAAACAATATCTTTGGTCTTCAATGAAGCGTACTTCATTCCAGATGGAGTTATATAAAAACCATCTACGCCCTTCTCTTTAGCTCTAACTGAAATATTTCCTGACCTTAAAGCTGATAAATTAGTTATATTAAGTTTTTTTGAATATCTAATTACATCAGTTTTAAGTTTGCTCACTATAACCTTGAATCAATATATTTGACTATTTCCGGATGATAATAATTAAAGCAGCTGTATGATACCAAGTAATGTCCCATAGGTTTTTTCTTCATTTCCTTTTTTTGTTTCTTATCTAATGTGATAAACTTTTTTTCACTTGTTAGTTTAGTTTTACCTTCAGGCCATTTAATTTCCCAACCGCCTTTCATTTTCTCTTTCACATTACATTTTTTACCATTTACAATAATGTTTTTTCCAGTGTGTCCAGGGGTATCAATCATTTTTATACCTGGAATATTTTCTAAATCTTTTTTCATCCATTCGGTATTGCTGTGCCAGTCAGGCTCGCCGTCCACTGGGCTTGTAAATACCAGCGCATCTATACGTTTAAAACTTTTTAATTCATCAATTTGCATTTTTCTCAAAGGAGTATTGGGTTTAGTATCCCAACAATTAGGCATGAATGAAATAGTTGCGTTAAAATCATTGGGATGTAGGCCTTTATGTCTTAATGTGTCTATTCCACCACAAGATAAACCCGACATAAATATTTGATTTCTTGGAGTTCCTTTAGAAACTAATTTTTCGATAAGTTCTTTATTAACATCAACTCGTTTTGGAATTCCCCAATCAGCTATTACGCAATCATACCAATCTTGATGCCATGCTCCTTTAAACTTCCACCCACAGGCTCCTCCATCAGCTCCTCCGGCTTTATGTAGATTTCCATTCAACATAAAAACTAATTCTTTTCCTTTAATTTTTTTTCCAGATAATTGTCCTAATTGTTTTGGTATATGGTCTTTACATTCACCCCACTTACTTTCTACTTTCCATCCACCTTTATTAAAAATCATTATAATTTTATTAGCAGGATTAGGAATATCTGTGCCTTGAATTACTTTTACTTTTTTTCCATCACTATAAATAAATGCATCGCCTTTAATATTTCCACTTGTACAATCTCTTGCTTCAGCAATATTCGCAATAATTAGAAAACTTAAAATTAATAATATTTTTTTCATTTAAATAAACCTTTCAATCCTTGTTCTGATGCTTCACAAACACCTTTTTCTGTTATCAATCCTGTTACATACTTAGCAGGTGTAACATCAAAAGCTAAGTTCATTGCTTTACTTTTTTGTGGATAAATTAAAATCTTTTGTAATTTATTATCTTTATCTAATCCTTCAACATGTGAAAGTTCTTCAGAATTTCTTTCTTCAATAGGTATTTCTTTATGATCTTTAATATTCCAATCAATTGTTGAGCTCGGTAATGCTACATAGAATGGAACATTATTATCTTTTGCAGCTAGTGCTTTTAGATATGTTCCAATTTTATTACAAACATCGCCATTAGATAAAGTTCTATCAGTTCCAACAATGCACATATCAACTTGGCCTCTTTGCATTAAAATTCCTCCAGTGTTATCTGCAATTATTGTATTAGGAATACCTTCTTCATTTAATTCATAAGAAGTTAAATTAGCTCCTTGATTTCTTGGTCTTGTCTCATCAACCCAAACATGAACTTTAACTCCTTTTTGATGCGCGTGATAAATTGGTGATGTCGCTGTACCCCAGTCTATGGTTGCTAACCAGCCTGCATTGCAATGAGTCAAAATATTTACTGTATCTTTTTTTTTATTAGCTATTTCTTCAATTATTTTAAGACCGTTTAAACCTATATTTTTACAAAAGCCTACATCTTCTTCAGCAATTGCTTTTGCTTCTTCTAATGCAATATTCAATATGTCTTTATTATTAACGCCAGATAGTTTCTTCATCATTCTATCTACAGCCCATTTCAAATTTATAGCTGTTGGTCTTGAATTTATAAGTTGTTCACTAGATTGTTTTAAAAAAGATAAATCATTATTTTCATTAATAGATAAAACTAAACCGTATGCTGCAGTAGCGCCTATTAATGGAGCGCCTCTTACTTCCATAGTTTTAATGGCGTTTATAGAGTCTTTAACTGTTTTTAAACCCTTAATAATAAATTGATGGGGAAGTTTTGTTTGATCAATAATTTTAACTATATTATTTTCAAACCATATCGTTCTGTAACTTTTACCATCAATTTTCATTAATTTTTTTTATTTAAAACTCTACCCGCAATATTTTTTAATTTCTTGATTGTTTTTTTTGATCTTAGTTTTGGGTCTGTAATAATAGCTACATCTAAGCAATTATTAGCTGGATCTTTTTCTACTGAAAAGTTTTTAAATGTTTTTATTACTTCCTTAATCATATTTTGAGCATTAGCTGCATTTTTCATTAATGTTTCTATAACCATACTCACATCCACTTCATCATGATCAGGGTGCCAACAATCATAATCTGTTACCATTGCAACAGTGCAATATCTAATTTCTGCTTCTCTAGCTAATTTTGCTTCAGGCATATTTGTCATGCCTATTACATCAGCACCCCAAGACCTATATAAATTTGACTCTGCTAATGTAGAAAACTGGGGACCTTCCATAACAACATAAGTGCCGCCTTTTTGATTCTTAATATTTAATTTTTTAAGGGCTGACTGACAACAATCGGAAAGTCCAGGACTTGTTGGTTTTGCCATAGAGACATGTGCTACAATTTCTTCGTCAAAAAAAGTTTTTAATCTTGAAAAAGTTCTGTCAATAAACTGATCAACTATAACAAACTTTCCAGGCTCCAAATTTTCTTTCAAAGATCCTACTGCTGAGACAGATATTATGTCCGTAACACCAAGCTGTTTCATTGCATCAATATTTGCTCTGAAATTTATATTAGAAGGGTTAATTTTATGTCCTCTAGAATGCCTAGGGATGAAACAAATATCTTCTGAGCCTAATTTTGCTAATAAAATTTCATCTGAAGGGATTCCCCAGGTAGTTTTAATTTTTTTCCATTTGGCATTTTTAAATCCTTCCATTTTATATAGTCCACTGCCACCAATTATCCCTAGTTTTCTTTTTTTCATCATTTAATTATTAATGCTTTTTTGTTAAAACTTGAAGTTAATAATGGACTTAAAAAAACATATTAGATCAATTCCTGATTATCCAAAAAAGGGAATTTTATTCAGAGACATAACCACTTTAATTAAAAATGCAGAAGCTTTTAAATTCACAAATGACAAAATTATTGAAATAGCTAAAAAAATTGATTTTGATAAAGTTGCAGCAATAGAGTCCAGAGGTTTTGTCTTTGCATCCACAGTTTCATATATTTTAGAAAAACCGTTTATACTTCTTAGGAAAAAAAATAAATTACCCGCTGCTGTTCACTCTGTTGATTTTGAACTTGAATATGGAAAAGCAACTATTGAAGTTCATAAGGACTCTATTAAGAAAAATGAAAAAATTCTAATTATAGATGATTTAATAGCTACAGGAGGAACTGCTGAAGCTGCAGCTAATTTAATTGAAGTGTCTGGTGGGAATGTAGCTGCTTTTATCTTTGTTATTAATCTTTTTGATTTACCAGGAAATAATTTATTAAAAAATAAAGGCTATAAAACTGAAAGTTTAATTGAATTTCCTGGGCATTAATTATTTTTATTAATAAATTCGTTTATATAATTCTTTAAATTAATTTTTCCAAAGTGCTTATACATTCTGTTGGTTAAATTCTCATTTATAAGAGCGGACGCGTATCTTTCACCTAGTCTTTTTGGTAAAAATTTAATACTCGATTTAAACATTTTTGCTACTTTTAGAACTGAATACGATTTTTTATTGGCTATACTATAGTGTCTACAAAGGTTTTTTTTCCAAGCCAGGTAACAAACATCGACTGTGTCATATATGTGAGTGAATCTTCTAGATTGAGTACCCGGTTTCACAACAGGTAGTGGTTTGCCTTTTCTGTAATGATCTTCAAATATTCCTATAACAGTTGACATATCTCCTCTGCATATTTGATGAGGGCCATACACATTATAAAAATAAATTACTTCATATTTAAAATTGAACCATTTTTTTAAATTTTCAAGTAATTCTAAATTTTTTGATTTTGAAAAAGCATAGGGTGATAAATTTTTATCATTTCCTCTATTTCCCAAAGAAGCAGATGTAGCAGAATAGATGAGTTTAATATTATTTTTTA
>JAOLYI010000017.1 GCA_028343315.1 Candidatus Pelagibacter sp. | reverse complement strand
TTAGGTTATAAAATTATATTAGTTAATTCACTTGAAAATAAACAAGATTTATTCTTATTGTTCGCAAAGATTTATAAATTAGGCTACTCAAGAATATTTGTTGAAGCAGGATTAAATTTTTTGAACACGTTATTAAGAAATAAAATTATAAAAGATTTATATATATTTATTAGCGGTAGAAAATTGGGTAAAAATGGAAAAAACAATGGTTCTTTAAAATATTTTAAAAAATTTTTAACAAAAAAAACAACAATTAACTTGAATGATGATAAACTTTATAAAAAGGAATTTTAAAAATGTTTAATGGTATCATTTACAACACAGGTAAAATAAAAAGTATTAAAAGATCAAAAAAAAGTATCAATGTTGGTATTTCAACATCTTTACAATTTAAAACTAAAGATTTAGGAGAATCGGTTTGTTGTAATGGAGTCTGCCTTACGCTAGTTAAAAAAAACAACAACATGATATATTTTTATATCTCTAATGAAACTCTGAAAAGATCTAACCTAAAATTATTAAAAATTAATCAAACAATTAATTTAGAGAAATCTCTTTCCTATGGTAAAAAAATATCTGGTCACTTTATACAGGGACATGTTGATACTACAGCAATAGTAAAAAAAATAATTTTTTTAGATAAAACTTGGCTAGTTCGCTTTAAAATTTTAGACAAAAACTTATGTAAATTTTTAATGGAAAAAGCTTCAATTTCTATTAACGGGGTATCATTAACTTTATCAAAAGTTTCTAATAATTTTTTCGAAGTTAACATAATACCTCATACTTTAAAACTTACTAATTTGATGAATTTAAAAATTGATAATTTAGTTAACGTCGAATTAGATATATTTAGCAAATATATGTATAAATATTTTAATTAAATGGTTAAAAAAAAATTTTCAAGTATTTCATCAATTATTCAAGACGCTAAAAAAGGTAAAATGTTTATTTTAGTTGATGACAAAAATAGGGAAAATGAAGGAGATTTAGTAATACCTGGTTCAAAGTGTAGCTCAAAAAATATAAATTTTATGGCTAAACATGGTAGAGGACTGATTTGCTTAGCGTTATCTAAAAAACAAATAGATAAATTAAAATTACCGCTAATGTCACCAATTAATAAATCAAGAATGCAAACTGCATTTACAATCTCAATCGAGGCAAAACGAGGAATTACTACTGGAATTTCAGCACAAGATAGAGCTAAAACAATTAGAACAGCAATTAATCCTAGAGTAAAAAAAAAAGATATAATTTCTCCTGGTCATGTTTTCCCTTTGGTTGCAAGAAACGGGGGTGTATTAGAAAGAGCGGGCCATACAGAAGCTTCGGTGGACATATCTAGATTATCAAATCTAAACCCTAGTTCAGTGATTTGTGAAGTAATGAATGAAGATGGGCGAATGGCAAGATTAAATGACCTATTTAAATTTTCTAAAAAACACAAGATAAAATTAGCATCTATTGAAGATCTTATTTCTTATCGATTAAAATATGAAAAATTAATATTACGATTATCTTCAAAAGTAATAATTTCTAATAAATACGGAAAAATACATATTTATAGCTATAAAAATAAACTAGAAAATAATATTAATTTAGTGATTTCTAAAGGCATGTTAAATCCAAATAAATCTGTGCCTGTAAGAGTAATTTCTACTAAAATTAAAAATGTAAATATTTTAAATAATATTAATATAAAAAATTCTTTAAGAATTTTATCGAAATATAAAAATTTTTTATTATTAATTATTAATAGCAACGAAACTACAAAAGACTATAGTACTAACACTTTAAGATATTATGGTATTGGTGCTCAAATTATAAAAGATCTAAATATTAAGAATATGATATTAATTTCTAGAAGTAAAAAAAAAATAATTGGACTTGAAGGTTTTGGGCTTAGAATAAAAAAACAAATAATTATAAAATGAAAAAAATATTAATAATTAACTCAAATTATTATAAAGAAATATCTAAAAACTTAGTTTCTGAAACTAAAAAAAAACTTCTTAGAAATGATTGCAAAACTAGTATTATAGATGTTCCAGGTATTTATGAAATTCCTATAGCCATTAGAAAAAATATTGCAAAATTTGATGGTTTCATAGCACTAGGTTGTGTAATTAAAGGTGAAACACCTCATTTTGATTTTATATGCTCATCGACTTTTAATGCGATTCAGTCTCTTTCTGTTAGTTACAACAAACCTATAGGAAATGGAATTATAACAGCCTTAAACATTAACCAGGCAAAACAAAGAAGTAAAAAAATTAATACTTTAAAACCAAATAAAGGTTCAGAAGCTGCAAACGCAATATTATCTATCTTAATAAATGAACCAAAAAAAATTTAATAATTCAACTCCAAGAATAAAGATTGTTCAAAAATTATATAACTCATTAATGAATCCTGAGTCTGAAATTACTTACACGAAAAGTCAGTATAAAAAATTTATTAAAGATGTTGTGTCTGGTACTTTAGAAAGAAAAGAATTAATTGAAGAGTTTGTAGCAACTCATTTAAATGATGATATTGATTTAACAAAAACAGACAAACTGTTAAAAATCATATTATTTGCAGCTATTTTTGAGTTTATGTTTAAACACAATATTCCTAAAAAAGTTATTATTAACGAATATTTAATAGCATCAGAATATTTTCTAGAAAAAATTCAAATTGGTTATTTGAACGCTATATTGGATAAAATAGGCAAAGAGTTAAGAAAAAATGATTAAAAATTGTTATTTAACTGAAGTTTAGCTTGCGTTTTGAATGTTTATTTGGCATTTATCCTTTTTATAAAATGTTTGATTATTTAGAATTACTTTATCTAATTTCATTTGCTGGATTTTTAGCCGTAGGTTACAGCTATTTGCTATCTGGTCAAATTATTTCATCTAGCGCCGGAAATTCTAGAATGCAAGAAATTGCAGAAGCAATTCAAATTGGTGCAAAAGCTTATTTAAATAGACAATACAAAACTATTGCAATAGTTGGTGTAATAGTTCTTGCAATAGTAACTTATTTTTTTAGTTATCTTGTAGGTATTGGTTATTTTATTGGCGCTTTTTTATCTGGCGTCGCGGGATATGTTGGTATGCTTATTTCTGTTAAAGCTAACGTTCGAACAGCTGAAGCTGCGAGACATAGTTTGCAATCTGGTTTAACAATTGCATTTAAGTCAGGTGCAATAACTGGTTTATTAGTTGCAGGCTTAGCTTTATTATCAATCACATTATATTACATTGTTTTAATTAATTTAGAGGTAGACGATAGAGAAGTTATCAATGGTTTAGTAGCTTTAGGATTTGGCGCTTCACTTATTTCAATTTTTGCAAGGCTTGGCGGTGGAATTTTTACTAAAGGTGCTGATGTTGGTGCAGATTTGGTTGGAAAGGTTGAAGCTGGTATTCCAGAAGACGATCCAAGAAATCCTGCGGTAATAGCTGACAATGTTGGAGATAACGTTGGAGATTGTGCTGGTATGGCCGCTGATTTATTCGAAACCTATGCTGTTACAATTGTAGCAACAATGGTTTTGTCCTCAATTTTCTTTCCTTCAGATTACAATTTAATGATTTACCCATTAGCAATAGGAGGTGCTTGTATATTAACATCAATAATAGGTACTTGGTTTGTTAAGCTTGGTAAGAGTAAAAATATAATGGGTGCTTTATATAAAGGGTTTATAGTAACAGCTATTTTATCTCTTTTAATTTTATATCCTGTAACAAGCTCTTTAGTTGGCCTTACAGAAACATACAGCAATAATGGCAAAGTGTTCTCAGGACTAGATTTATATATTTGTGGTGTAGTTGGTTTCGTCATTACAGGGCTTCTAATTTGGATTACCGAATACTATACTGGAACAAATTATAGACCTGTAAAATCAGTTGCTCAATCTTCTACAACAGGTCATGGCACAAATGTTATTCAAGGTTTAGCTATATCAATGGAAGCAACAGCTATACCAGCGTTGATAATTGTTGCAGGGATTTTATACACTAACGAACTCGCAGGTTTATATGGAATAGCAATTGCAGTCACTTCGATGTTAGCTCTTACAGGAATGGTTGTTGCTTTAGATGCCTATGGACCAGTTACAGATAATGCTGGTGGAATAGCTGAAATGTCTAAGTTACCCAAAAATGTTAGAAAAACTACAGATGCTTTAGATGCAGTAGGCAATACAACTAAAGCTGTTACTAAAGGTTATGCTATAGGATCCGCTGGATTAGGAGCTTTAGTTTTATTTGCGGCTTACACGGAAGATATTAAATATTTTTCTACTGTAAAAGGTTCTGCTTTAGAGGGCGTTATTGTAACATTTGATTTATCTAATCCTTTTGTTGTGGCAGGTTTATTAATTGGTGGAATGTTACCTTATTTATTTGGATCTATGGGTATGCAAGCAGTGGGGAGAGCAGGTGGCTCTGTAGTAATTGAGGTAAGAAGGCAGTTTAAAAAAATACCTGGAATAATGAAAGGCACAAGAAAACCTGATTACGGTAGATTAGTTGATTTGCTGACCAAAGCAGCAATTAAAGAAATGATTATACCATCTCTCTTACCTGTATTGTCACCAGTAATCTTGTATTTTATAATTTTACAAATTGGTGGAATAGAAGCAGCACTTTCATCATTAGGAGCAATGTTATTAGGTGTAATTATTACTGGATTATTTGTAGCAATATCAATGACAGCTGGTGGTGGCGCTTGGGACAATGCAAAAAAATATATTGAGGATGGTAATTTTGGTGGTAAAGGCTCTGAAGCCCACAAATCGGCAGTAACCGGAGACACCGTAGGTGACCCATATAAGGACACTGCTGGTCCAGCGATAAACCCAATGATAAAGATTACAAACATAGTCGCTTTGCTATTATTGGCCGTTATAGCTCATTAAAAATTTAAACAAAAACTATCTATTAGAATACATTTTAGATTTAATACTACTTAAAAAACTTTCAACAAAACTTTTCTTCGATAAATCATTATCTGTAATACTCTTAGAAAAAGATAACTGATTTAAATCACCTTGGTTTAAAAAATTTTTACTATTTAATATTCCATATTTATTAAATGATAATACTAATACATTGTTTGACTTTATTACATTTTGACCTAATTTATGAAATGATCCTTTAGTCAAGACTCTTTCAATATAGATCCACTCATCTTTATTGTTAAATGACCTGGAATGAGGTGATCCAATTAATTTTAAAACATCATTTTTATTATTTTTTTGTACAGTAAGTTGATTTGATCTATTTTCTAAGAATAATATTCCGTGTGTTTTTGTTGGCTCTTGTAATTGACATCCAATTAAAATAAGAAACAATATTACCAGCAATTTATTATGATTTTTAAAAAAAAAACACATTCAGATAATCTTTACAATATTTTATTAACTTTATCTAGAAACAAGTTTTTTTATAGTGAGGTATGTTTACCTGATTGCTTTGAAACTCGTATTAATCTTATGTTTTTTCATTTTTCAGTTTTTTTAAAAATCTATAAAAAGAAAGAAAAAAAATTTAATCAAAAGGTGTACGATATGCTCTTTCACAACATTGAAAATAATTTAAGAGAGTTAGGTTTTGGAGATGTTTCAGTGAATAAAAAAATGAAAGATTTAAATAAGATATTATATGATATTTTACTTAAAATTGAGAAAAATGAATTAAAAAGTGATTTTAAGATAAACCCCTCTATTGTTATGAAATATTTTGAAGATTTGAGTGATGAAAAAAGCGTTAAATATAAGTTTTTTTCTTCTTATTTTACAAATTTTTACAATTTTTGCTTTGAATTACCATTAGAAAATATGCTAAATACCTCTATAAAATTTAAAATATAATTATGGCTGTACCAAAAAGAAAAACTTCAGTTTCAAAAAAAAAAATGAGAAGATCTCACCATAAATTATCCTCTATAAACATAGTTGAAGATAAAAAGAGTGGTGAATATAAACTTTCTCATCATATTGACTTAAAATCAGGCTATTATAACGGCAAGAAAATTTTAGATATTTAACATATATCATGTCAAAAATAATTTCTATTGCAATTGATGCAATGGGTGGTGACAATTCTCCAGATAAAACTATCGAAGGAATAAAATTGTTTTTAGATAAATATAAATCTAGAGATGATTTTGTATTAAATGTTTTCGGTAAAAAAGAAGAGATAGACAAAAGTTGCTTTAAATTTAATGTTATTCATAATTCTATAAAAATCATTAACACTGATACTGTTGTTTCTGACGGGGAAACACCAATGACTGCTGTTAAAAATTCAAAAAATACAAGCATGTGGAAATGTATTCAACATCAACTTGATGGTAAATCTGATATTAGCCTATCTGCTGGAAATACAGGAGTTTTATTAGTTATATCTAGAATGATTTTAAAAATGATGAATGAAATAACTAAACCAGCATTGGCAGGTTTATGGCCTAATCAAAATGGAATGAATGTTGTTTTAGATTTAGGCGCAAATATAGAATGCAATGACCAAAATCTTGTAGATTTTGCTGAGCTAGGTTCTGCTTTGTATAAATCTTTATTTGTCAATCAAACTCCAAAAGTTGCACTTTTAAATGTTGGTTCTGAGGAAATTAAAGGTACAGAAATGTTAAAAGCTGCTTCAAAAAAATTACGTGATTTATCTAATTCAGACAATTTTATTTATAACGGATATATCGAAGGAAATAATATTATGACTGGTGAGTCAAATGTTATTGTGACAGACGGTTTTACAGGCAATATTGCTTTAAAGACAGCAGAAGGTACTGCTAAATTCATAATAAAAAATTTAAAAAAATCACTTACAGAAAATATAATCACAAAATTATCTCTTATTTTTTCTTATTTTTCATTAAAAAGATTTAAAAGCAAATTAGATCCTAGAAAATATAATGGAGCAATTTTTTTAGGCTTAAATGGTCCCGTAGTTAAAAGTCATGGCGGGACGGACTCTGTAGGTTTTTTTCATTCAATAGATTTGTGTTATAAGATAGTAAAAGGTGATTTGATGACACAAATTAAAAACAACTTAAAACATACCAAAAGTGTTTAAAAAAAATTTAAAAAAAATTGATTTAATAAATTATTTAAGTAGCAAAACAGGGTTTTCCACAAATTTTTCTAAAAAATTAATTAATGATTTAATTGAAATAATTATACAAAATATTAAATCAGGTGGACTAAATTTAAAAAATTTTGGATCTTTTAAGATAGTCAATAAAAAAGAAAGAATGGGAAGAAACCCTAAAACAAAAGAAGAGTTTGTTATAACTTCAAGAAAATCTATTATTTTTACTCCATCATCAAACATAACAGACAATTTAGAAAAACTTACGTGATTAAATTACTCAATATTACTGAAGTATCAAAGAACTTAAATTTAGTAGATCCAATAACTAAAAAACCACTTAATCACGTATTAAGATATTGGGAAAAGGAATTTAAGGAGATTAAACCAAAGAAAATAAATAATAGAAGATATTATTCACCAAAACAAGTTGAAATTATTAAAATGATTAAATTTTTAATAAAAAATAAAGGCATGACTATTTTAGGTGTAAAAAATTTATTGAAAATAAATATAAATAAACTTGACGTTGGGAACAATCATAGTTTAAAAGTTAATTATTATAAAAAATCTTTAAAGGCTAAAAGCACGTTATTGTTAGAAAAAATTAAAAAAATTAAATCATATGGCAAAAAAAACACACCTTAAAGTTCGAATGGTTCCTGAAAGTAATCCTGATAGTAAATTTATTTATTATGCAAAAAAACCTACGAAGGGTGAAAAAGTAAAAAACAAACTTAAATTAAAAAAATACAACCCTAACACTAGAAAACACGAATACTTTATTGAAAAAAAACTTCCACCTCACAGCAAATAATTATTTTTTTTTAAAATTTCTATA
>JAOLYI010000016.1 GCA_028343315.1 Candidatus Pelagibacter sp. | reverse complement strand
ACCCGTCTGGTAAACCACATATGGGACATGCATATTCTAGTATAGTTGCCGATATTTTTGCACGTTTTAAGAGACTAGAAAATTATAATGTTTTATTTTTAACCGGAACAGATGAACACGGTCAAAAAATACAAAAAGAGGCAAAAAAAAACAACAAGGACCCTAAAATTTTTTGTGATGAAATTTCTGAAACTTTTAGGTCATTAACAAAAATTTTGAATTTATCTAATGATGATTTTATTAGAACAACTGAGCAAAGACATTATAAATCAGTAATTGAAATATGGAATAGACTTGTAGAGTCAGGTGACATTTATCTAGATAAATATAGTGGTTGGTATTCAGTTTCTGATGAAGCATTTTATGATAAAGATGAAATTGAAAATATAAAAGGCAATAGAGTTTCAAAATCATCTGGCTCAACCGTTGAATGGGTTGAGGAGGAGTCTTATTTTTTTAAATTATCATCTTGGTCAAATAAACTCTTAGATTTCTACAAAAAAAATCCAAATTTCATTTTACCAAAATCTAGAAAAAACGAAGTAGTAAAATTTGTTGAAAAGGGACTTAAAGATTTATCTATAAGCAGAACTTCATTCACATGGGGTATACCTGTTCCTAAAAATGAAAAGCATGTTATATATGTTTGGCTTGATGCTTTAACAAATTATATTAGTGCTTTAAATTTTCCTGATATTAATGATAAAAAGTATAAAAATTTTTGGCCTGCAGACATACATATTATAGGTAAAGATATTTTAAGATTTCATGCAGTATTCTGGCCGGCATTTCTTCTAGCAGCCAAGTTACCTATTCCTAAAAAAGTTTTTGGCCATGGCTGGATACTCTCTGATGATAAAAAAATGTCAAAATCATTAGGAAATATTTTAGACCCTATAGAAATTATTAATAAATACGGAATTGATCAATTAAGATATTATTTAGTAAAAGAAGTTTCTCTAGGTAATGATGGCTCAATATCAATGGAGAATTTAAAAAATTGCATAAATAATGATCTAGCTAATAATTATGGAAATTTATGTCAAAGAGTTTTTTCATTTATTAAAAAAAATTGTGACAATAAAATACCTAAAAGTTCAAAACTTAAAAATTCAGATAAAAAATTGATAGATAATTTAAAAAATAATTTACCCAAACTTATTAATTTAATGAATAACCAAGATTTAAATGAGTATATTAAAATGGTTGTAAGTTTTTCTTTTGATGCAAATAAATATTTCAACGACTCAGAGCCCTGGGCCGTTAAAAAAAATGATCCAGATAGAATGAAAACGATATTGTTTACTATTACTCAACAAATTAAAAACATTAGTATCCTTCTTAATCCAATAATTCCTAATGCTACGAAAAAAGTCCTCACTTTAATGAATCCTGCTAATGAAAATATAAGCATTGATAAAATTAATGATGATAATTTTATAAATTATGAAAATGAACTTGATAAATTAGAAATATTATTTGATAAAATTGAAAATGATAATTGATTCCCACTGCCATTTAAATTATGAGCCAATGTCTTTATCGCTAAAAGAAACCATTGATAGAGCAAATAAAGACGGCGTGAAGTATTTACTTACTATTTCAACTGAAGATAAAAGTTTTGATAATATTTTAGATATTATATCAAATAATAATTGTGTTTATGGTTCTTACGGTATACACCCTCACGAAGCTAAAAATCATAATTCAATAAAGTCAAAAGATATAATTAAAAAAATTAAACTTAATAAAAAAATAATTGGAATTGGAGAGAGTGGCTTAGATTTTTACTACAATTATTCAGATAAAAAAGATCAAATTAGGTGTTTTGAAGAGCATATTATTGCAGCTCAAGAAACTCAGCTACCTATAATTGTCCATACAAGAAATGCAGAAGAGGAAACTTTTGAAATTTTAAAAAATAAATTATTAGAAAAAGAATTTAAGATTCTAATTCACTGCTTTACCGGGTCAAGGAAATTTGCTTTTAAATTACTAGATCTTGGAGCCTATATTTCTGCAAGCGGAGTTGTCACATTTAAAAAGTCTGAGGATTTGGCAAATACTTTTAAAGAAATACCAAATGATAAAATATTAGTAGAAACAGATTCTCCCTATTTGGCTCCTGTGCCATTAAGAGGTAAACCTAATGAACCAAGTTATATTATACATACAGTTAAATTTTTATCAGAATTAAAAAAAATTTCATTTGACGAATTTTCTAATATTACAACCAAAAATTTTTTTAATTTATTTGGTCAACTAAATTGAAAAATAAATTTACAATTTTAGGTTGCGGTAGTTCTCTGGGTTCACCATGGATAACTAATTATTCAGCTAGATTAAAAAGAAATTCAAAAAATATCAGAACTCGTTGTTGTGCCCATATCCAAAAAGGTGATTTATCAGTTTTAATAGACACATCTCCAGATATTAAAAATCAATTTTTAAAAAATAAGATCACATCTTTAGATGCAATTATTTATACCCATGAACATGCAGATCAAACGACTGGAATTTTCGAAATGCGTCCTTTTTATTGGAAAAATAAAAAAAAAATTCCAGTTTATGGTTCATTGAGAACTATTAATGAACTTAAGAATAAATATACTTTTTGTTTTAAACAACGGCATGGCTACAAACCAATAATGAAGGGCAATGTTGTTAAAAAAAAATTTCAAATTTCTAATAAAAATCAAATCATTAAAATTGAACCTTTTGAAGTTTTTCATGGCATGATCAAAGCTACAGGTTATCTCTTTGAAAAAATTGCTTATATTAGCGATTGTAATGGTATTAGTAAAAAAATTCAAAAAAGATTGATGAATTTAGATTTCTTAATAATTGATTGTTTAAGAATAGATAAACATCCATCACATTTTAATTACGCTGAAGCTATTAATTTTATAAAAGCTGTAAGACCAAAAAAAGCTATATTAACTAATTTGCACATAGATCTTGATTATTTTGATCTTAAAAAAAATTTACCAAAAAATATAATTCCAGCTTATGATGGTTTAAGCTTTAATTTTTAATTTCTGTTTCGATTAAATCAATAAATCTTTTTGAGGAAGGTTTAGTTATTGATGCAAAAGTATCTGCAACTTTGCCGTTTTTACCAATAATTATTTTATGAAAGTTCCATTTTGGTATAGCACTTTTTCCATGGTTTTCTTTAGCCCATTTAAAAAAAGGATGTGCATTATTTCCAATGACATCTATTTTTTCTGTCATCGGAAAACTAATATTAAAATTTGTTTCACAAAAATCTTTTACATCTTTGTTTGAACCTGGCTCTTGTTTAAAATTATTAGTAGGAACTCCAATAATAACTAAATTTTTATCCTTATAATTTGTCCATAAAGTCTGTAGATCTTCGTATTGAGGTGTAAAACCACATCTTGAAGCAACATTTACTACAACAATAACTTTTTCCTTATAATTTTGAAGATTAATTTCACCTCCATCAATACTCTTGAAATTAAATTCATGAGCTAATTGTTCATAGTTTGCATTGGTTTTATTAAAAAAACTAAACATTATTATAGTTATGATAAATATTTTTTTCATTAATTTAAAGCTTTTAACACGGCATCAATTGGCAATAATATACAATTTAATCTATTAATATTATTTTTATTAATTAAAAACTTAAATTCTATGAGTTTTTTTGAGAAAACAACATTTATATCTTTGGAAAGGTCTTCTTTAAGCTTTTTAAGCTCTTTTTTAATTATCTTTACTGGTAGATTTTTAATTTTTTGAGCTAATAAACTTGCTGATGCTTCACAATACACACAAGACTCCGTTTCATATTTCATAGAACTTATTTTTGAATGTTTTGTAATTAATTCAACTTTAATTAAATCTCCACACATTAAATTTTTTTTGGTTGCTTTATAATTATATTTATTGGTTAAACCAACGTTAGAAGTGTTTGAGGCAATCTTAATAATTTCACTAGTTATCATTTTTTTGAAAATAATAATAACAATACATAACCAAATATTGTTGAAAGCAATGAACCTGCTAACACACCAATTTTTACACCATTAATATATTGGATATCATTTGCAAAAGCTAAATTTCCTACAAATAAACTCATTGTGAAACCAATTCCAGTCAAAATTGAAACAGCGTAAAAAGCAGGCCACGTTGAGTTATTCGGTTTATCCGCAATTTTAAGTTTTACTGATAAATAAGACAATACAAATACACCAATTTGTTTTCCAAAAAATAATCCAAGAACTATACCTAGCGGAACAGGATTTAAAAGAGTTGAAAAAGTTAATCCCTCTAGAGAGACTCCGGCATTAGCAAAAGCAAATACAGGCATTATACCAAACGCAACATAAGGAGAAAGATTATGTTCTAATTTAAGTAGTAGAGAGTTTTTATTAACTTTTTTGTTATGTGGAATTGTAAGAGCTAAAAGAACCCCAGCGATTGTTGCATGAATTCCAGATTGATGAGTAAAATCCCATAAAAAAATTCCAATAATTAAATATGGTAAAAAATTATTTATTTTAAATTTATTTAATGCAATTAAAATTATTACAGCAACTAACATTAAAACTAGATAAACAATTTGAATCTTTCCAGAATAAAAGAAAGCTATAATTACAATAGCACCTAGATCATCTATTATTGCTAATGCCGTTAAAAAAACTTTTAAAGAAATCGGAACTCTTTTTCCTAATAATGATAGTACACCCAATGAAAAAGCAATGTCAGTTGCTGAAGGAATAGCCCATCCGTTTAAAGTTGCACTATCAGAATAATTTATAAAAATATAAAAAAGAGCAGGCACAACCATTCCTCCGATTGCACCAATTATTGGCAAAAGAGCTTGCTTTGGATTTGATAATTCACCTTGTAAAAACTCCCTCTTAATTTCCAAAGAGACAAAGAAGAAAAAAATTGCCATCAAAACATCGTTTATCCAATGAAGGACACTTAATTTAAGACCGAAACGTTCTGAACCAAGCGTTATGTATTTTTTTAAAATAGAAAAATATTCGTCACTGTATGAACCATTGCTAATAATTAAAGCAAGTACGGCTGCAAACAAAAGCATAATCCCAGACGAAGATTCTAACTTAAAAAACTCTCTAAATGGCTTAGTTATGTGTTGGATCATATGTACTATTTACTTGTATAGAGCTTATCTTTCAATTGCCAAAAATGCATAATTAACCTATAAAACAGACGATCGGGGCGTAGCGCAGCCTGGTAGCGCATCTGGTTTGGGACCAGAGGGTCGCAGGTTCAAATCCTGCCGCCCCGACCATTATAAGGATGAAAAAAGCTAAAATTTATATACCTACAAAAACAGCCATGCAATCGGGTAGGGGAAAACTCAAAAAATGGGTTTTAGAATTTGAAACTAAAGATCCTTCAGTTAATCCTTTAATGGGATGGGAAACATCTACAGATACTTTGGAAGAGCTAATTCTAAAATTTTCAACAAAAAAACAAGCAATTGAGTATGCCGAAAAAAATAATATTTCTTATTCAATTATTGAACCCAAAAAAAAAGAATATGTGATTAAATCTTATGCAGATAACTTTCTTAAAAATTAATTATGTGGCGTAGCTACTTTACAGAAAAAAAATGGCTCCTTTGGTCATGGGGTGGCTTTGGATTTATTATTCTTTCTCTTCTGGCTCAAACCTATATCGATGTAAAAATTAATGAATGGTACAAAGGATTTTACGATCTTTTACAAAAAGCCCCAGAAAGGGAGTTATCAGAATTTTATGATGGAATAGCTTTATTTATGAAATTAGCTATTCCATATGTAATAATTTATACGATTACGAATTATTTCACTAGGTTATGGGCCTTCAGATGGAGAGAGGCAATGACATTTTCTTACATGCCTTATTGGCGAGCTGTAGATGCTAAAGTGGAGGGTGCGTCTCAACGTATTCAAGAAGATGCAATGAACTTTGCTAAAATCGTTGAAAGTTTAGGATTACAAGTTGTTCGAGCAATTATGTTACTAATTGCGTTCCTTCCTATACTTTGGGGTTTATCATCCAATGTTGTAATACCTTTTTTTAAAGATATTTCTGGTTCTTTAGTTTGGGTTTCATTAATAGCTAGTTTAGGGGGTTTAATAATTAGTTGGATTGTTGGAATAAAACTTCCGGGACTTGAATATAACAATCAAAAAGTTGAAGCTGCTTTTAGAAAGGAATTAGTTTACGGAGAAGACGATAGAAAAAATTATGCCCAAGCTCCTTCAATTCTTCAATTATTTACTGGTATAAAATTTAATTACCATCGGCTTTTTCTTCACTACGGTTATTTTGACCTATGGTTAATTATGTACAACCAAACAATGATTATTGTACCTTATCTTCTAATGGGACCAGGTCTATTTACTGGAGCTATGACCTTAGGTGTATTAATACAAACCTCAAGCGCCTTCAGAGAAGTACAAAGCAGTTTTTCATTATTTTTACAGAACTGGACTAGAATTACTGAACTTAGATCTATCCATAAGCGTTTAATGGAGTTTGAAACCGCTATTAACTTTAAAAATAAGTTGAGAAACCCTAGAAAATCTGATGTAAGAGCTTAATGGAGCTCTACCTCAAACTCATAGACGTTTTATTCCCTGTATTTTTTATTATTGGAATTGGTTATTACCTTGGTAATAAAAATCCTAATATAAACACAGACTTTATAACTACCTTTGCTGGCAATGTTGGTACACCTGCAATGATTTTCTATACAATCACTACGACTGGTGTAACGCTAAGTGTTTTCACTGAATACTTTATTTACGCATTAATTATAATTGGAGGCTTTTCTCTTGTCGGTATTCTTTTTCTATTATTATTAAAAAAAGATTTTATCAGTGAACTCCCACCATTAATTTTACCTAATACTGGAAACATGGGTATTCCAATTTGCTTATTTGCATATGGAACAGCTGGGCTAGGGGTGGCATCTGCAATTGCATCTGTAGTTATACTTCTTCACTTTACACTTGGTGTTCTATTAGCAAAGAAAAGCATTTCATTAGAGATATTAATTAAGAATATGCCAATTTATGGAATAGTTGTTTCAGTTATATTTTTATATTTTGAATGGGATGTTCCTGGGTATTTAGAAAACACTACATTTTTACTTACATACGCTACTATATTTTTAGTTTTGATGTCTTTAGGTATTGCCTTATCAAGACTAAAGGTTGTTTCTTGGACTCATGCATCAATTCTAGGAGCGGTAAGAGTAATTATTGGACCTTTAATAGGATTTGGATTAATTAAATTTCTTAATTTAAATGGTTTTGCAGCTGGCGTTCTTTTAATTCAATCCTGTATGCCAAGTGCAGTTTTAACCTATTTGGTGGGTTCAATGTATTCAGAGAAAAGGGTAGTTGATAGTGTAGCTAGTGTTATTGTTACCTCTACAGTTATGTCATTTTTTACTATTCCAATTGTAGTTTATTTAAGTCTTAAATATTTCCAATAAATACAGTATCTTACAAGTATTTATTAAAGTAATTTATGAAGTAATAGGTAAGTATTATTTATATATATAATAAAAAATGTAAATAAACATTGAAAAATAACGCTCATTTAAGCTAAAAAAACTAAAAAATAGATTTAAAGAGTTGCTAAAAATTAAGGTTTTACAAGAAAAATTCTTAAATATTAAAGATTGAATGGCTAAAATCCATGAAAATAGGGTGTTTTAGACTATTCTAAAATAGGCAATAATCAATAATTCTACAAGCATTGCGTGTACTGAATATAGCGTTTAAACGGCCGTAGAGGGTGTTTTTTTTGCAATCATTGATTTTAGAGTACAATTGACTGATGTGTGGATAAAAAATACAGTGAAATAGGGGCCAATAGACCCGATCGCCCGTCAAATAACAATTCTAGAGCCTTATACCCTCTTTTTTTAGTAAAAATCTCTTTGTTTTTATGCCTCCTTTGCCTGAATAGCCTCCAAGCGACCCGTCAGATCTTATAACTCTATGGCAAGGTATTTTGGGTGCATTCGGGTTTTTCCCTATCGCATTGGCTACAGCACGTACAGCAAGCGGTTTTCCTATGCCTTTTGCCACTTGAGAGTAGGTTTTAACACTTCCACGAGGTATTTTCCTCAAATAAGCCCATACTTTTAGTTGAAATTCAGTGCCTATTAGCTTCATTAGTCAAATATGAGGTAAATGGTTAGAGTTATGCCTATTACAAGGGTCATTATTAAGCCTATAGCTATCATTTTTTTACCTTTTGAACTTGAATTAGTCCAGAAGTACGAAATTCCGTAAACCGCAGCTATAAATACTATTATTGGAAGAACAAATTTAATCATTGGCTTTCAAATTATAGGTATTGACATCTAAAATCACTTAATATATTATTTCCGATAATTAATGGTTATCGGAATTATTTATGAATGATCTAGTAACAGAGCTAAAAAACCTAGAAACAGAAACATTAAAAAATTTAAAAAATTCTAAATCTCACAACACGCTAAGAGCATATGAGTCAGATTATAAAGATTTTTCATCATTTTGTGGAAAAAATAATTTTAGCTCATTGCCAGCTGACCCAAAAATAGTATCTTTGTATTTAACAAATCTTTCTCATACCTGTAAATTTAGCACTTTAAAACGCAGAATTGCGTCTATTAGTGTGGTTCATAAAATCAAGGGTCATTATATTGATACTAAGCATCCTATAATTGTGGAAAATTTACTCGGAATTAAAAGATTAAATGGAAGCAATCAAAAAGCAAAAAAACCCATATTAATCAATGATTTAAAACAAATAATTGATGCAATAAATAAGCTAAAAATTAAAGAAATAAGAAAGAAAAGAGATAAAGCTCTTATTTTAGTAGGCTTTGCTGGGGGTTTTAGAAGGTCAGAATTAGTTGCAATAGAGCATGAAGACATAGAGTTTGTTAGGGAAGGTGTAAAAATCTTTGTAAAAAGATCTAAAACTGATCAGTCCGGTGAAGGGATGACAAAAGCAATTCCCTCTTTTGACAATGTTAACTACTGCCCAGTTGCACATTTAGAGGACTGGATTTTTAATAAAGAAATTAAAAAAGGTAAAATATTTTCCATATCAGACAAAAGTGTTGCCTTAATAATAAAAAAATATGCAAATTTTGCAGGTTTAGATGGAAAGAAATATGCTGGTCATAGTTTAAGGTCAGGTTTTGCAACATCAACCGCAGAATCAGGCGCAGAAGAAAGAAACATAATGGCCATGACTGGTCACAAAACAACACAAATGGTAAGAAGATATATCAAAGAAGCAAACTTATTTAAAAATAACGCTTTAAATAAAA
>JAOLYI010000015.1 GCA_028343315.1 Candidatus Pelagibacter sp. | reverse complement strand
TCTTGAATAGAATATGACAAACTTTTAATTTCTTTTTCAAATTTTGAAATTTCGTAGGGATTGTTTTGATTTATTTTACTAAGAAGACAATTCCAAATAAAAGACTGAATTATTTCTTTTTCTTTTAGCAAATTTAACAATGCCTCTTTGCCTTTTTGCTTAATATAATCATCTGGATCCACTCCATCGGGCATTATAGAAAAATAAATTTTATTATTTTCATTTATTAACGGAAATAATTTTTCAGCAATCCTTAAAGCAGCTTTTTGTCCGCTCTCATCACCATCTAAACAAATAATTGGGTTTGAAAAAAATTTCCATATTAAACTAATTTGTCTTTCTGTTAGAGCGGTGCCTGAATTTGCAATCACATTCTTTATTCCAGACGAATAGACGCTTACAACATCCATGTAACCCTCTACAATTAAAACTTCATCTGTCTTTGATCTTGAGTCTTTTGCTTTGTCTAAATTAAAAATCATATTTCCTTTTTTGTAAAATTCTGTTTCTGGTGAATTTATATATTTAGCTAATTTTCCTTCACGAATAATTCTTCCGCCAAAAGCAATTGTGTCACCAGTAATATTGTTTACAGGAAATATTATTCTTGAATTAAATCTATCTATGTATTTTCCAGTTTTATCATTTTTATAATATAGACCAGTTAAGCTAATTTCTTCCTCAGAGTATTTTTTTAATAATTCTTCATAAAAATTATTTTGCCAAGGTACGTAACCTAATTGAAACTCTTCAATAGTATTTTTTTTTAAATCTCTCTTTAAAAGATATTCTGCTGCTTCTCTATTGTTTAGATTAAACAATTGCTGATGAAAATATTTTAAATATTCTTTAAAAATATTTTTGTAAGTTTGAAATCTTAAATCTTTCTTTTGATCAAAATTAGAAAATCTATAAGGCTGCATTCCTGCTTCAACTGCCAAAGCTCTTACAGCTTCTCCAAAACCGATAGATTTTGTTTTCATCAAAAAATCAAAAATATTTCCATGTTCACCGCTGCTAAAACAATGGTAAAATTCTTTTTCATCGTTGACAGTAAAGGATGGGCTTTTCTCATTTTTAAAAGGTGAAAGTCCAATAAACTCTTTTCCTCTCTTTTTTAATTGAACTATTTTTCCAACAACTTGGGAAACTTTTAATCTTAATTTTATTTCATCAAGATATTCTTTAGGATATTTCATTTAGTTCAAAATTTCTTTGATAATTAAGCTAACTTTTGAAAAATCAAGGGAGTCTGCATGCTTTGATTTCAATATTCCCATTACTTTTCCCATATCTTTCATGGAGGATGCTCCAGAAGATTTTATAGCCTCTTCACAAATTTTTTTTGTTTCATCTTCACTTAATTGTTTCGGAAGAAAAAAGCTTATCACTTCAATCTCTTTAGTTTCATTTTCTAAAAGTTCGTTCCGCCCTGCTTTCTTATAGACCTCACACGATTCGTTTCTCTGCTTAATCATTTTTTTCAAAATACTTGTTATATCGCTGTCTGATAATTCTTTTTGACTTTTAGTTCGTCCTGCGATTTCAGCATCTTTTATAGCTGATAATACTAGCCTTAGAGTTGGATAAGTATTTTTGTCCTTGGACTTAAGTGTTTCGTTAAGTTTTGCTTCAATCTTTTTTTTTAGAGACATAATTTAAAAATTATTTTAATCACAATTCTTATCTAAAATAAAAAGAACTTTCTTGACGATTTTATTACTATTTCATATGTTTCGCAAAATCATGTTTATAAGTTTTTTACTTTAACTCATGAGTTGTATTTGAAACCCTCTATTCAAAATATAAACTCAATTAAAAATCTTAATAGGATCAACTCCACTGCTATTTTAATTCTTCAAAATGGTAAATTCTTTAAAGGTATAGGTTTAGGTTACCAGGGCTCTGCTACTGGCGAGGTATGTTTTAATACATCCATAACAGGTTATCAGGAAATTATTTCTGATCCATCATATGCTGAACAAATAATAAATTTCACTTTTCCGCATGTCGGAAATGTAGGTACTAATCTTGAAGATCATGAGTCTGAAAAAATATGGACCAAGGGTGTTATTATTAACTCTGAAATTACAAGTCCTTCTAATTATAGATCGCTTAAACATCTAGATGAGTGGCTTAAAAAAAATAAAATCGTAGGTATTACTGGTATTGATACAAGAAGTCTAACTAACTTTATTAGAGATAAAGGGGCTCCCAAAGGAACAATTTCTTTTTCTAAAAAAAATAAATTTAACATCAGAAAGCTGCTTAATCAAACTCAAAAATGGAGTGGTCTTAAAAATTTAGATTTAGCAGAAAAAGTTTCTACAAAAAAAAATTATATATGGAAAGGTTTAAAAACTTGGAAAAAAGAAAAAGGTTTTATAAAAAATGATAAAAAATTATTACATGTTGTTGCTATTGATTATGGAGTTAAAAAAAATATATTAAGATATTTTTCTGATTTTAACTGCAAGGTCACCGTAGTATCATGTAAAACAAATGCTTTGGAAATTTTAAAATTGAAGCCGCATGGTATTTTTTTATCCAATGGACCTGGTGACCCTGCTGCGACTGGTAAATACGCTATTCCGATTGTGAAAGAATTAATAAAAAATAAATTACCTATATTTGGTATTTGTCTTGGTCATCAAATTCTTGCTTTAGCACTAGGTGCAAAAACAAAAAAAATGAATCTTGGGCATAGAGGAGCTAATCATCCTGTAAAAAATTTAGTTAGAGGAAATGTTGAAATTACAAGTCAAAACCATGGCTTTGAAGTTGTTAAAAGTAGCCTATCAAAAAAAGTTCAAATCACTCATCAGTCACTTTTTGATAATAGTATTGAAGGTATAAGATTAAAAAATAAACCAGTGTATTCTGTGCAATATCATCCAGAGTCAAATCCTGGTCCACAGGACAGTGTTTATTTATTTGAAGATTTTGTAAGGGATATGAAAAAAAATGCCAAAAAGAAAAGATATTAAAAAAATTTTAGTTGTTGGTGCTGGACCTATAATTATAGGTCAAGCTTGTGAGTTTGATTACTCTGGTACACAAGCTTGTAAAGCATTAAGAGATGAAGGCTATAAAGTTATTTTAATTAATTCAAATCCAGCAACTATAATGACTGATCCAAATGTTGCGGATAAGACTTACATTGAGCCAATCACGTTACCTATTCTAGAAAAAATATTAATCAAAGAAAAACCTGATGCTATACTTCCTACTATGGGTGGTCAGACTGCCCTTAATCTTGCAATGGAAGCTGAAAAAAAAGGTATTTTGAAAAAATACAAAATAGAACTTATAGGAGCAAACTCAAAAGCCATTGCTAACGCAGAAGATAGAAAAAAATTTAGAAAAAATATGATTGATATTGGATTAGATTTACCAAAATCAAAAATAGTTAATAATCTAAGTCAAGCGTCTAGAGCATTAAAACAAATAGGTCTACCCGCAATTATAAGACCTGCTTTCACCTTAGGTGGCCTTGGTGGAGGTATTGCAAAGAATAAAAAAGATTATCAAAAAATTATAAAAAGTGGATTACAAGAGTCACCGGTCTCTCAAGTTCTCGTCGAAGAGTGCTTAGAAGGATGGAAAGAATTTGAAATGGAAGTTGTAAGAGATAAAAAAGATAACTGTATAATTGTCTGTTCAATAGAAAATGTAGATCCCATGGGTATTCATACTGGTGACTCCGTTACTATAGCGCCAGCATTAACTTTAACTGATAAAGAATACCAAGTGATGAGAAATGCATCCATTGCATGCTTAAGAAAAATAGGTGTAGAAACTGGCGGTTCAAATGTTCAGTTTGCCATAAATCCAAAGAACGGTAGGATGGTTGTAATTGAAATGAATCCTAGAGTTTCAAGATCTTCTGCTCTAGCCTCAAAGGCAACAGGTTTTCCTATCGCAAAAGTTGCAGCAAAACTTGCTGTTGGCTACACACTTGATGAACTTAAAAATGAAATAACTAAAACCACACCTGCCTCATTTGAGCCAACGATTGATTATGTTGTAACTAAAATTCCAAGATTCACTTTTGAAAAGTTTGCTTCTTCAGAAGCTATTTTGGGTACCTCGATGAAGTCTGTTGGTGAAGCAATGGCTATTGGAAGAAATTTTAAAGAGTCTTTCCAAAAAGCTCTGATTTCTCTTGAAACAGGTTTTTCAGGTTTAGATGAAATTTTTAACTTAAATAAAAAACAACTAGAAAAAAAACTTAAAGAAAATATTCCAAATAAAATCGTATTAGTTGGCGAAGCATTTAGAAAGAAAATAAATATAGATAAAATTTACAAACATTCAAAAATTGACCCTTGGTTTCTAAGAGAAATAAAAGAAATTATAGATGAAGAAAATAGTATAAAAAAAAAGGGTTTGCCCAAAAATTACAACTCGCTTAATTTTGTAAAATCTATTGGTTTTTCTGACAAAAAATTATCTCAACTTACTAACATTAAAGAAGATATAATTAGAAAAAAAAGAGAAGCATTAAAAGTTTTTCCGGTCTTTAAGAAAGTTGATACTTGTGCCGCTGAATTTAAATCTTTCACACCTTATATGTATTCCACTTATCAGAGAAATTTTTCTACAAATACTGAATGTGAGTCTGACCCCTCTAGTAAAAAGAAAATTATTATATTAGGTGGTGGTCCAAATAGAATTGGCCAAGGAATAGAATTTGATTATTGCTGTTGCCAAGCTAGTTTTGCTTTAAAAGAAGCAGGATTTGAAACTATTATGGTTAATTGTAATCCCGAAACTGTTTCAACTGATTATGACACAAGCGATAGATTGTATTTTGAACCTTTAATAGAAGAGTATGTTTACAATATAATCAAAAAAGAACAGTCAAAGGGTAATTTGATTGGAATTATTGCTCAGTTTGGTGGTCAAACTCCAATTAGACTTGCTAAATTTTTGCATGATAATAAATTTCCAATTTTAGGAACTCAATATACCTCTATAGATCTAGCAGAAGACAGAGATAGATTTAGAGATCTTTTAAATGAACTAAAACTAAAACAGGCTGAAAGTGGAATAGCTAAAACCTTTCTTCAAGCTTTAAAAATAGCTGAACAAATTGGTTTACCGGTAATGGTGAGGCCCTCTTATGTTTTAGGCGGTAGAGCAATGGAAATAGTTCATGAAAAAAAACAACTTAAAAGATTTGTTCAGGAAGCTTTTAAGGCAGCAGAAAAAAATCCTATTTTAATAGATAAATTTATAGATCATGCCATGGAAATTGATGTAGATGCTATATCAGATGGTAAAGATGTTTTTGTTGCCGGTATTATGCAACATATTGAAGAAGCCGGTATTCACTCAGGTGACTCTGCATGTAGTTTGCCACCAGTATCAATTAAACCTTTCTTGATTAAAGAAATTGAAAATCAAACAAAGAAATTAGCTTTAGCATTGAAAGTAAAAGGTTTTATGAATATTCAATTTGCAATTAAACAAGATGAAATTTTTGTAATAGAGGTTAATCCAAGAGCAAGTCGAACTGTTCCTTTTGTTTCAAAAGCTAAATCATTACCACTTGCGAAAATTGCATCAAGAATAATGGCTGGAGAAAAACTAAATACATTCAATTTAAATAGCAAAACTAAAAACATGTTTGCTGTTAAGGAGGCAGTTTTTCCTTTTAATAAATTTCCTAATAGTGATTTATTGCTTGGTCCTGAGATGAAATCTACAGGTGAAGTAATGGGTTTTGATGAAGACTTTGGAATGGCTTTTGCTAAAAGTCAAATCGCTGCCTCTAATTCTCTACCAACAAAAGGGCTTGCTTTTATCTCCTTAAAGGATAGTCACAAAGATGAAGGTGTTGCATTAGCTAAGCAACTTACAAAATTAAAATTTAAACTATGTGGAACTGGTGGGACAGCTGATTTTATTAGCAAACACGGAATACCATGCAAGAAAGTTAACAAAGTAAATCAAGGCTCGCCCCATATTGTTGATGTCCTAAACGCAAAAAAAATAGCTTTAGTTATAAATACTGGTGGAGGTAATAGTGAAAAACAATTAAGTGATGCTATTGCTTTAAGAAGAGCGACCTTAGTTAATAAAGTTCCTTATTGTACTAACATGTCAACTGCTCAAGTTTGTATTGAAGGTATTAAATCGCTAAAAAATAAAGAAATAAAAGTAACCTCTCTACAAGAGATAAAGAATTAGTAAACCTTCCAGTCTGTTGGGAAAGTTACATAATTAACTTGAATACACCTTCGTTCTTTTTTAATCTCCTTTTTTTCCATTCCATGCCAAGAGTCTGGCCCACTTGTAAAAAAATATCCATAATTATGTTTATAGGGAACTGTTTTGACTTTGGTTAAGTTTTTGTCATAAAAGTCAGTTCCTAAATTTTCTGACTCATTATGTAGATTGATAAATATAATAGATGACATTAGTTTTTCTTTGATATCGCAATGAGGCTTAAGCCAAAAACCTTCTCGGTCACATATCACTTCTAATCTAACATACGAATTACTTAAATCTTTACCAATTAAAGCGCCGATCTTTTTATAAACTTTTTCAGATCTTAGCTCTTCAATAAAATTGGTTAAATGAGGAAACTGATTGGTATTCTCTTTAGTAACATAGCATCTTATTTTTTTTGCCTTACCTCCATCTTTAATACCTGAGCGAAAAGCTCCATCGCCTCCATCAAGAGCTCTTGTTCCATCATAATTTAGATTTTCATTTTTAGGATCTGGTACATTAGCTTCGCTTATTTCTTTAATGGCTTTTTCGGTTAAAGGTTGATTAATTTCAAAATGATCGAAAGGATCGCTGAAAGACTTTGTTTTATTTTCTAATGACTTAAATAATTCCATTTGTTTTTAATTTTGATTTTATTAAAGGAGCAATTCTATTCACTTCATTAAAACTTTCGTAACTCCATTCTTCCACATTTACTTCCAGCTCTTTGGTTATTCCTAAATTAGTCATTAAAGTATAAAATTTTTTAAATCTAGTATTTTTTTTGACTGGTTTCATCATCGCTATGTAAACTGGTTTACCTGTAATAGCAGCCTCAGAAATCATAGATGTAGAGTCGCAGGTTACAACGGATATATCCGATATAGCTAAAGCAGAAAGATAGGCTCTTTTATCAACAGTTTTAATTACAGTATGATTAAAACCAAAAGTATCGTAAGCTTTTTTTATTATTTTTTCCGGTGTCCTATAGGATGGAATTATAACAATTTTATATTTGTCGGGAGTGAAAATTGTTTTTATTTTTGTAAACATTTGATGAATAGCAGTATCGTCATAATTATAATATTTATTAGGTCCTCCAATTATAAAAGATACTAATTTTTTTTTATCTTTATTTATTTCAAGATAGCTAGCGTTATCTTTAATTTCTTTTTTTGTTAAATAATGAATAGCTCCTTTAGTTGTAAAAACATTTTCACCTTTTATGCCATCATGTTCTGGACTGATAATTAAATCAAAATGTTTAAATGAAACCTTTGGATCTTGAATATGAATTGTAAAAATTTCTTTACCTAGTCTTTTTTTTAAAGCGATAGATGGAATAACACTTTTTCTGCCACAAGATATTACAACCCTACTATCACAAATAAATTTTTCTTTAACGAGATTTTCAGATATCGGGGCAAATTTTGGAGGTATTAAATTCCAGAAAGATTTTAATTCAATATTTTGATGTTTATAACTTAACCCTAAAGCTCTCGCCAACCCTTCAACTTGGCTTACCATTCCGTGCATACCTTGTGTCAAAAGAATTGCTTTTAATTCTAACATGAGTTCCTATATATAATCATAATAAGATGAATAATAAATCAACTAAACATACAAAAGTGTTAATTCTTGGATCTGGTCCTGCGGGTTATACGGCTGCAATTTATGCGGCAAGAGCAATGTTAAAACCTATACTTGTTTATGGTTCTCAACCTGGCGGCCAACTCACTACAACTACAGATGTAGAAAATTATCCTGGATATTCAAAAGTAATACAAGGTCCTTGGCTTATGGAAGAAATGAAAGGTCAGGCTGAAGCTGTTGGCACTGAAATGATACAGGATCATATTAGTAAAGTAGATTTATCCAAAAAACCATTTCAAGCAATTGGTGATAGTGGTCAGGTTTACACTGCAGATACATTTATAATCTCCACAGGTGCTCAGGCTAGATGGTTAAATTTAAAATCAGAACAAGAGTTTAGAGGTTATGGTGTTTCAGCTTGTGCTACTTGTGATGGTTTTTTCTTTAAAGATAAAGAGGTAGCCGTTGTAGGTGGCGGTAATGCAGCAGTAGAAGAAGCTATGTTTTTAACCAAATTCGCATCAAAAGTTAAACTTATTCACCGAAGAAATGAACTTAGAGCAGAAAAAATGCTTCAAGAAAAATTAAAAGCTAACAAAAAAATAGAAATTATTTGGGATAGTGTAATTGATGAAGTTGTAGGCGACAAAGAACCTAAGGGCGTAAACGGTATTAAAATAAAAAATTTAAAAGATAATAAAATTACTGAATTAAAAGTTCATGGATTATTTATTGCTATTGGACATGACCCAGCAACCTCATTATTTAAAAATCAGCTAAAAATGGATAAAGAAGGATATTTAATAACGAAACCAGACTCTACTGAGACAAACATACCAGGAGTGTTTGCGGCAGGCGATGTAAAAGATAAAATTTTCAGACAAGCAGTAACCGCAGCTGGTATGGGATGTATGTCTGCTCTTGAAGCTGAAAAATTTTTATCTAAAACTAACTAAGACTTTCACAGAAAGACTTTATTCTTTCCATTGCTTTTTTTAAATTTTCCATAGAAGTAGCATAAGAAATCCTAAAATAACCAGGTAAACCAAAAGCAGAGCCTTGGACCACTGCTACATTAGCTTGTTCTAATAATTTTTGAACAAAATCGGTGTCTGATTTAAGTTTTGTTTTTTTATTTAAAAGATTTTTACAGCTTGGAAAAACGTAAAAAGCACCCTCAGGCTTAAGACAATTTAAACCTTTAATATTATTTAAACTAGCTACAACAAAATCTCTTCTTTCTTTAAATGAACTTGCTCTTGTCACAATAAAGTCTTGTGTTCCATTCAAGGCTTCAACAGCAGCGGCTTGGCTAATTGATGATGGGTTGCTTGTTGATTGTGATTGTATTTTTGAAATTGCTTTTATAATTTCAACTGGGCCAGCGGCATACCCTATTCTCCAGCCTGTCATAGAATATGATTTGCTCACTCCATTCATGGTTAGAGTTCTGTCTTTTAGTTCTTTTATTTCAGCGATAGTTGAAAATTCAAAATTATCATAAGTAATATGCTCGTAAATGTCATCGCTTAAAATATAAATCTTTTTATTTTTTTTTAAAATTTCAGCTAATTCTTTTATTTCTGTTTTAGTATAGCTGGACCCAGTTGGATTTGATGGGGAGTTTAAAATAATCCATTTAGTTTTTTTAGATATTGCTTTTTTAAGTTTTGCTGGAGTTAATTTAAAATGATCTTTTTCCTCACATTTAACTATTTTTGGTGTTCCGCCTGCTAATAAAATTATATCTGGATAGGAAACCCAGTAAGGTGCTGGGATAATAACCTCATCACCTTTATTAACAGTTGCCATAAATGCGTTGTAAAGAACCTGCTTACCACCAGTTCCCACTGTTATTTGATTTAATTCATATGTGAGATTATTTTCTCTTTTAAACTTTTCTTGGATTGCTTTTTTTAAAGCCGGTGTACCATCAACAGCTGTGTATTTTGTATCACCTTTTTTTATAGCTTCAATTGCTGCTTCCTTAATATTATCAGGAGTGTCGAAATCAGGCTCCCCAGCCCCAAGACCTATTACATCTTTGCCCGCAGCGCGTAATTCTCTAGCTTTTGAGGTAACTGCTATTGTAGGCGACGGTTTTATACGTTTTAATGTGTTGGAAACTATGCTCATTGAATTTTATAATAATTTTTTTAATTATTAATAACATATTATGCAAAATACTTATCAAAAAAAAATACTTGATTTAGAGGCTTCCAAAAATGCCCCAAGGATCAAACTAGAGGGGGGAAAAAAATTTAAAATAAAGAGTGATTTTCAACCCGCTGGAGATCAACCAGAAGCAATAAAAATCCTTGTTAAAAATTTAAAAGATAAAAAAAATGAACAAGTTCTTCTTGGTGTCACTGGTTCCGGTAAAACATTCACAATGGCAAAAGTTATAGAAAGCACTAATCGTCCAGCATTAATACTGGCTCCAAATAAAACACTAGCAGCTCAGCTTTATGGAGAGTTTAAAAGTTTTTTTCCTGATAATGCTGTTGAGTATTTTGTATCCTATTATGACTATTATACTCCTGAAGCCTACGTCCCAAGATCAGATACATACATAGAAAAAGAGGCATCGATTAATGAACAGATTGATCGAATGAGGCACTCGGCTACAAGATCTTTACTAGAGAGAGATGATGTAATCATTGTTGCCAGTGTTTCATGTATTTATGGATTAGGTTCTGTAGAGGCCTACAGTAAAATGACCATAACTCTAAAAAAAAATAATGAATATAATAGAGATGATTTAATAAGAACATTTATTACTCTTCAATACAAAAGGAATGATCAGAATTTTTTTAGAGGGACTTTTAGAGTAAGAGGTGAAAATTTAGAAATTTTTCCTTCTCACCTCGAAGATAGAGCGTGGAGAATAAGTTTTGATTTTAATAAATTAGAAAAAATAGAAGAATTTGATCCTTTAACTGGAGACAAAACAAATGAATATTCAACAATAAAAATTTATGCAAACAGCCACTACATCACACCCAAACCAACTATGGAACAAGCTATTAGACAAATTAAATCTGAATTAGCTGAAACACTAAAATTACATCGTGCTAACAATAAATTATTAGAGGAGCAAAGATTAAGAGAAAGAACAAAATTTGATTTAGAAATGATAGAGGCAACAGGTACCTGTGCCGGAATTGAAAACTATTCAAGATATCTATCGGGCAGAAAATCAGGCGAACCTCCTCCAACCTTATTTGAATATTTTCCCGACAATGCAATTATTTTTGTCGATGAAAGCCACGTAACTGTTCCTCAATTAAATGGAATGTACAAAGGGGATCGAACTAGAAAAAGTACATTAGCTGAGTATGGTTTCAGGCTTCCATCATGCATGGATAATAGACCTTTAAAGTTTGAAGAATGGGACATGATGAGAACTCAAACCATATTTGTTTCTGCAACACCAGGACCATGGGAATTAAAACAAACAGATAATAAACATATAGATCAAATTATAAGACCTACAGGATTAATAGATCCTCCTGTTGAAATTAGACCGGCAAAAACTCAAGTGGATGATTTAATGCATGAAGCAGCAAAAGTAATTGAAAAGGGTTATCGGATTTTAGCAACAACTCTAACAAAAAAAATGGCTGAGGATTTAACAGAGTACCTTCATGAGAATGGTTTAAAAGTAAGATACATGCACTCTGATATAGATACTTTAGAAAGAATTGAGATAATAAGAGATCTTCGTTTAGGAGTATTTGATATTTTAGTTGGAATTAATTTATTAAGAGAAGGATTGGATATTCCCGAGTGTGGTCTGGTGGGTATTTTAGATGCTGATAAAGAAGGTTTTTTAAGGTCAGAAACATCATTGATACAAACTATTGGAAGAGCAGCAAGAAATATAGACGGTAAAGTAATTCTTTATGCCGATAAAGTAACAAAGAGCATCGATAAGGCAATAAAAGAGACGGATAGAAGAAGAAGCAAACAATTAGATTATAATAAAAAAAATAATATCACCGCTGAGTCAATAAAAAAAGAAATAGGTGACATTTTGCAATCGGTCTATGAAAAAGATTATGTAAATATAAAAGAGTCAAATGTCGGTGGAAATTTAAAAAAACATTTAAAAGGATTGGATAAAAAAATGAAAGAAGCTGCAGAAGATTTAGAATTTGAAGAAGCGGCTAGAATAAGAGATGAAATACGTAAATTAGAAGCAAGTGAATTAGAAATAACTTTAAATCCAAAGATAAGCCAATATAATTTAAAAACTAAAGTTTATCCTAAAGGAAGATCAACACTGGGAATGCCAGGCACGAAAGTAAACAAAAAAAGAAAAAAATGATTGCAAAAAAAATTATAATTACTGGAGGCGCTACTAGAATTGGAGCTGCAATAGCTAATAGTTTAGCTAATTATGAGACTGAAATTACTATTCATTACAACAAGTCAAAAAATAATGCGTTAAAATTAAAAAAAGAACTTGAAAATTTAGGAAGCAAAATACATTTAATAAAAGCAGATCTTAATAATTTTAATCAAACTCAAGGTCTTTTAAAGTCAGCTTATAAAAAAATGAAGGGAATGGATTGTTTGATAAATAACGCATCTTTATTTGAGAATGATAATTTAAAAAATTTTACTGAAAAAAGTTTCATGAAACATCAAAATATAAATTTAAAGGCCCCTGCTATTTTGATCCAAAATTTTAAAAAATTATTAAAAAAATCTGAAGGTAATATAGTTAATATTATTGATCAAAGGGTAGAAAAATTAACTCCTTTTTTCTTCTCATACACACTCAGCAAGTCGAGTCTGGTTACTCTTACTAAAACAGCAGCAATGAGTCTGGCCCCTAATATAAGAGTAAATGCCATTTCTCCAGGCCCTACATTAAAAAATTCAAGGCAATCTGAAACTCACTTTAAAAAGCAATGGAAATCAATACTCTTAAAAAAGAAAGTTAAACTAAAAAGTATTTGTGATGGAGTAAAGTTTCT
>JAOLYI010000014.1 GCA_028343315.1 Candidatus Pelagibacter sp. | reverse complement strand
TTATTTATTAATTTAATAAATAAAAAATAATGCCCTCATAGCTCAATTGGTAGAGCAATTGATTTGTAATCAATAGGTTCGCGGTTCGAGTCCGTGTGAGGGCACCACAAAGTAAGTAAATCCTAAACTTTTAAATTAAAAAAAAATTATCCTACAGAACATCAGTGATACAAGTGATAAACATGTATTTCGTTGTGGTGTCTATGTGGTGTCCAAATTTAATAAGCTTTTGTATTCATCCAAAGTCTAAATTCTTCACTTAAAATTGTAAGTCTTAAGTTATCATAAGCGTTTTCTTTTTTCTTAAATTTTTTTGAAAAGGTATAACATTGAAGCCATACTTGACCTGTGTCTAAGAAATAATATGTATCCTGTCTTATAACTCCTGGATCTGCATGTCCAACACCTATCTCTCTTGAACTTTGTTTTTTAGCATTTGAAAAAAAACTATTTAAATCTTTTTCTATTCCTAAGCTTTTATTTTTACATTCTTTTTCAGATTTTGGATAATATTTAGATGCTTCACCAAATAAAAATGCACCGCTAATGCCATAAATAATATATTTTTTATCACCTTTTTTTAAATGAAATTGTATTGCATCATACTCTCCAAATTTTTCCATAATATCAACTGAGTAGAATGAATCATCTTTATAAGTGGTGTGTCGTGACGTGGTTATAGTATTTTCACTAACATGTTTTAACCCACTATCACCAATGCTAATCCCTTCAATTTGTAAATCTCTAATATCATCTGCTGAAATTGGATTAATAATAAGTAGGTTAAAAATTAAAAATGCTAAAATTTTTTTCATCTTAGTATTTATTAAGAGTGTTATCTTTAATTCCAACTAATGACGGGACTTGTGATCTTCCAAGTTCAATTGCTTTAGAGTTAACTTCTTTTTTCATATAAGCTAAAAGCTCCCCGTTTGTTATCTGACGATCTTTGTTTTGATCAGCTGCTCCTTCTAGTCCTTTCATTAAATAATAACTGAATATTCCATGCTTAGCATCTTTAAGACCTGAAGATATTTGATCTAATTGAGATGCTGAGAAAATTGTAAAATTACTTGGAACTCCTCCTGAGTCTTTTACTCCAATTCTAATCGGTCTAGCAGACGCTAATAATGTTTTTTCTTCCCGACTTTGACCACTGTAACAAGTGTCAAAAAACATTTTTACTGATTTAGGATTATGTTGATTAATAAGTTTAAATAACTCCGTTCTAGATAATGCCGTTCTAGAAAGCAGATCTGTATCACTATCCTGTGTTAGTAAATAAAGATTTTTTCCATCGTTAGAAGCTAACCCGTGACCTGCAAAAAATACTATGACATCTGTTTGATCGCTTTTTATTTTAGAGGGTAACCATTTTTCTAAAGCACCATACATTTTAGGTAATGTTGCTTCTTTATCGATTAATAATTTTATATTATTTCTGGATGCGCCAAAAGCATATCTGGCATATTCAGCGAAAAATTTAGCATCTCTATTCGCGTATACTGCCTTAGGTGCCTCTGCATAAGTTTCAATTCCTATTACTAAAGCAACTACATCTCCTTGATTTATATTTCTTATTTTTGAGGGATTTAAAGGGTCAAGTTTCTTAACCAATTCTGTTTTTTTTACTTTAATCTCAATATCAACAAGTTTAACTATTTCATTTCCCCACTGGTCAACTGCCTTAACTTCTAATTTTTCACTATCAGGGCTAAATCTTTTAATCTGAAATTTTCCATTCTTTTTTACGTCTATCATTTGATTATCAACGAACACATACATTTTTTTAGAACCTTTATCTCTTACCTGTCCTTTAATCGTATAGTTAGGTTGATCAAATACAAATTTATCTTTAATGGTTAATTCAGGTGGTGTCTCATCAAGATCTTTTGCTGCTACTTTAAATTCTTTTTGTTTAACTACTGTAGGTTTTTTAACAATTTTTTTAGGCTCTTCTTTAGGTTTTTTTTTCTTAGTAATATATGACTTAGGTTTTTCTTGTTTAACAATTTTTTTGCTTGCTTTTGGTTTTGTTTTCTTAGTTATAAACTTTGATACCTGTTCTTCTTTTTGAGAAAATGCAAAGGCTGTTACTAAAGCGCTTTTGTTAATCCCATAATCAGGAAGGTATAATTTTGATAATATATATCTAGTGGTTTCTTCTGAGGTTACTTTAAAAACTTCTTTAAATGCATCTTCTGCATTATATAAATCTTTAATCTTATCTAAATCCTTAAGAGCATCTGCGTTTGTGTCGTCTAGATTATAATTAGATCTTATTTTTTTACACAAATAAAATGTATCTCCTCTAATTTTATTTATTAATGCGTATTGAGCCTGTTTTCCACTTTTATCATCAAGCCATAATAGACTTACTTTAGAAGGGCTTCCTAAAGATTTATATAGATTAGAACAATTTGCATATAAATTTGTTGTAAAAAATATAAAAAATAAAATTATAAAAATATTTTTTTTCATATACTAATAGTTATCACACGCTGACCCGCATGCATCATATGCTGCTGCTGCAGCCTCTTCAGCGGTTCCTCCAGCGCCAATTACTTCAAAGTAAGCTTCCCACCCTGCTGTAACTGCTGCTTCATCAATACCCATTTCAACAGCTCTTGCTATTTCTGCATCAATAGCGGCCCCTAACTCTGCGGTCAAAGCTCTGTCAATCGCTTCACCCGTTGCTTGTTCGATTGCCAGAGTTAATTGTTCTGCCATTGCCATTCCAACACTTTCTTCAATAGCAGCTGCTACAGACTCGTTTACTGCATCTTCCACTGACCTATTAATTGCATCGTCTGTTTCTCTTGCTATCCTGTCCTCTATTATTCTATCAATTTCTTGAATGGTGATATTATGTTCTTTTGCTAATCTTTCTTTTGCCTTTCTTACAGCTCTATCAACTCTTTTATTAAAAAAATTCATATTTAAAGCTATTGAGGGTTTTTTTCTAAGCTTAATATAATAGTGAAAAGGTTCGTAAGTAGTTGTTAAAAATTGATAGAAAAAAACATCGTGATGATTTACGTATCTACCTTCTGCAGTCAAAACTGTAGTCCCTTCAATATTTAATTTAAGTTTAATAGACTCTTTTGGGATTAATGACTGCAAATCTTTTTTAAATTTAATATGGTCAATATCTTTTGTTTTTAAAGTTTTTTTTACCTTTTCTCCATATTGTTTTAAACTTTCACCGGGTTTTTTTAATACATTAAAAATTTGATTTACTTTTTTCTTTGCTTGATCAACTCTGTGTTGAGTTTGCTTTTCTAATGCTGGTCTTTTTATTTCAGAATAATCTACGTTAATTATATTTTGTGAGTTGTTATAATATTTTACCTTAAAATTATCTACTATTGTTAAAAGTTGTCTTCCGTCAGAAATCCTTTTTACTTTGATGCCTCCTGGTCTAAATGTGTAAATTTTATAATCTTTAAAAATTATCTCAGCCTTTTCAAATTCTTTAGAGTTAGGTTTTGATTCAATATTAACTCGTATATCAGAGGGTTTTATGTCTGATTTTTTTACTTTAAGATCTGTTTCTTTTTTTTGATCTCTCTTTTTTTTTTCAGCGTTCCTAATTAATATTTTTTTTGTCTTTTCAAATTCTTCTTTAGTAAGGACACCATCCTTGTATAATTTTTCAATAACTTCAATTTCCTTCTGCAAGTTATCTGCATAAACAGTAGATTGAATTGTTATTAGAAATATAGCTATTAAGCCCAGAATTATTGACTTATTAATTAATTGTTTAAAGTATAATCTCATCCTAATATAGATTAATGCTTAAATTTATTAAAAATAATTTAACACTAATTTTTATCTTTTTACAGCTATCAATACCTTTAAAAGCTGACTTCAATAATTCAGTAAATACTGTAAAAAAGGAGATTAATAGAAGTGATATTAAAACTGCCATTAAACTTTTAGGTGAAATTAAAATTACAAATGAAAATGAAAAGGAAAGAATTGATCTTTTATTTGGTGATATTTATCTCAAAATTAACAAACCACAAAAAGCTATAGAATTTTACGAAAGAGCATTTATGACATCTGATGAAGATGTTGAGAGTTTAAGTGAGCTTGGGTTGGCAGAGTCATATTTAAGAAGAGGAAATCTAAAAGAGTCTATTAAGCACGCTGAAAGATCTTTAGAGATTAATTCAGACAGAACTAGAGGTAAGATAGTATTAGCAATAGGATTAACAAAAAATGGTGAGAAAGAGGAAGCTTTAAAAATTTTAGAACAATTATTTAACGCAAATCCTAATGACTCACAAGTAAACATTGCTATAGCCAACTATCATTCATCATTTGAAAACAATAAAGAAGCTATAAATATTTTAGATAAGTTTCTAAAAAAATTTCCAACAAGTTTTCAAGTAATGGATAACCTAGCGGATTTGTATTGGTTAGATGGAAATAAAGAAAAAGCATTAGAACTTAAATATAAAGTTTTTAAATACCATGAATTTAATAAGAATAAAGACAAACAAAAAGAAACTAAAAAATGGATTTCATCTATAGACCCTGATTTTTTCAAAAAAGAAAAAAAGAAAAAAATATCTAAGAAAAAGAAAAAAGAATATCAAGAAGAAGAAATTGAAAAATATGACAATAGAAAAAAGGAAATTGAATTCGAAAAATTTGATTTTGCCTACAATTTTACTGGAAGTGGATTTATCGTCGGTAAAGGTAAATACGTAATCACTAACAACCATGTAATTGACGGAGCAAAAAGAATTGCAGTAAGAAATGGGGAAGGTAAAATTTCATACGCAGAAGTTGTAGCTGTATCAAAAGATTATGATTTAGCGATTTTAAAATTAAATAAAAAGTATAAACAATATTTAAAACCTAAAGATTTTGAAGATCCAAAAGTTGGTGAAGATGTTTTGAGTATCGGTTATCCAATGACTTTAATGTTCGGTAATGATTTACCGGTAATAACACAAGGAATAATTAGTAAAGTTTATCCAGATGAAGCTGGAGTTTTTTTAACAACTACCGATATTAATGCTGGTAATAGTGGAGGACCAATTTTTAATCTTAAGGGAAACCTTGTAGGTATTAGTGTAGCAACCCTCGATAAAGCTAGAGCTTTTGAGGAAACAGGGCAAATTCCAACTTCAATGGGAATAGGAATAAAGAGTAATATGTTAAAAAAAGTTTTCAAATATAAAAAAACTATTCCAGTTAAAAATGTAAGATTTGATAAATCAAAATTGTATCAAAATATGTTACCGGTCGTTGTTTTTATTGCTGTAGAAGCTGACATTAAATCTAAAACAAAACAATAATGAGATTTATAATTATTTCTTTACTATTGTTAGTGCCAACAATTGTTTTTTCAAAAATTGTAAATACAGAATACACTTTTAAACATTTAGGTGAAGTTACTCAAAAAGATGCATGTCAGATTGCAGAAAAAAGAGCTAAAGAAAAAGCAATAAAAGAAGCGCTGGGTCTAAAAATTTCGTTAGATGAAATAAGAAAATGTAAAGAGACAGATGGAGTTCTTGAATGTGAAGATAATCAAACTTCTGTTTTATCGCTTAATGGAGATATTAAAGAATATAAAATTATCAATAAAGAGGATGGTGTAGACGAGCTTTCAGAACCTAAAATATATTTTTGTAAAATTGAAATAAATGCTGATGTTGTTCCTTCTTTTGAAAATAATTTAAATATTGAATTTAATATTGCACTAAATCAAGTTAATTTTAGAAGTGGCGAAAAAATATCTATGGATTTTTTATTTAGTGAAGAATTATATCTTACAGTTTATCAATATTATCCATACAAAAAAGTTGACCGAGTACAAAAACTCTTTCCTAATAAATATGAAAAAAATAATAAAATTAGCTTGAAAAATTTTAAATTACCTACAGAGAATTTAGAATATGCCGTTTTGTTTCCAGAAAATTTATCTCGAGCAAAAGTTGATGAACATTTAATTTTTATAGCAACAAAGGCGGATGTTGGCTTTTTAGACACTTACTTTTCTCTAGAAGACCTAACAAAAAGGTTGCTGGAAATTGAAAAGAAAAATATTGTTAGAAAGGAACAAAAAACTTATACTATTTATAAATAATGATTAATAATTTTAAAACTTTAATAACTTTATTGATAATCACTCCTCTTCTGCTTGGATGTCCAGCGACAACTCAAGTTTTAAAAGAAAAGAGTGAAGTTAGAGATGAACTTATTATCGAAATACAAAACCAAATAAAAGATTTAGGGGCTACACCAATTAGTGAAAGTGAAGCAAAATTCAAAAAGAAGTTGAATAAAGACAAATATATTTCAGCTTTAAAAGATCAATTAAAAGAACTTAAAGAAAAAAAAGTAAACAAAGAAGCTGACGATAAAGCAAAAGCTGCAAAAGATAAAAAACAAGAGAATAGAAAAGAAGCAATACAAAAATATAAAAGTGAAATCATCATGTTGGGTGAAACACCTATGCTGGAGTTCGAAGTTGGAGCTGAAGATAAATATCTTGCAGCTCTGAAAAAACAGTTTGAAGAATCTAAAAAGATAAAGAAAGAAGAAGAACAAAAAATTAAAGAAGCAATACCTGAATGGTATGTTGATATGCCAATCGGAACTGAACTATTGATGTATGCAAGAGGTACAGCAATATCAAATGATTTACAATTTTCAGAAGATAAAGCTATTAATTCCGCTCTTATTGCTGTTGCAAGAAAATTACAAAATAATTTAACTTCTAAAAACAAGCAGATGATTAAAGAAGCTGGTCTTAATGAAGATTTAACTTTAAAAACTAATATTGAGAGAGCATCAACTCTAGTTATAAAAAATGTAGTAGTTTCAGGATATAAGGTTGTTAAAACTAAAATGGCTCCTAGAGCTAACGGAGGATACCGAACTTATGTTTTAGTCGAATATCCAGTTTCACTAGTTTATAAAAATTACTTAGAGGAAGTAAATAAAGGAACAAATATAGTTACAAAACTTACATCCCTAAAAAAAACTCAAGCATATAAAGACCTGGTAGAGGCAGCTAATACATACTCACCATAAGAAAATTTTTCTAACATTTTTTATCGTTTGCAGATTAAATCTTTAGTTTTTTTAATTTATTTTTAATAATATTTAAATTACAAAAAAGTAAACCATTTTGAGGTGTTGACGATTTATATTTTGGTTTAACTTTTATTTGTTCATGTAATAAATTTAATTTATTCGAAATATTTTTAAATTCGTTTCCAGATTTTTCAGGTTTGATTTCTAATATTTTTGCATTTGAATTGCAAAAAGTTATCATCATCATAGCAGCACCAAATAAACTCACTATGACTTCAGCGCTATTAAAAATATGAATTTGTTCTTTGAAAGAAAAATTTTCTGGTTTTATTATTTTGAATCCTGTTGATTTAAGATAGGTTCGAATTTCGTCCTCATTAAGTAAAACTCTCCAAGATGCGTACTTTTTGAGATTGTCTTTATCAATTAATTTAAGTTGATCTCTATCAATATATATATATTTAAATTTTTTATTTCTTTTTAATTTTTTTGGTAAATATAATTTTCTTAATGAAACTAAAGACCATTTTTGAGCTTTCGAAGGGTAAAAATGACAAGGGTGACTTGTATAATAGATTTTTTTTGCATGAATATGCTTGATTGACTCAGATGAAATTAATTGACTTGGCTTAATATTCAACAAATTTAAACTTTCAACTTGAAATTTAAATTTTACACTTGGAACATAAAATTTATCAATCTTTTTTAAATTAAATTTTTTCTTAAATAAAATAATTCTTGGAACTACATCAGTAAACCAATGAGTAAAATTATTTGTTGAGGCTCCTCCAGATAATAAACTTAAAACATTGCCTTTAATATGCTTTTTAACGTTAGGTGTGCCATTTTTTAATACTAAATTTTTATCTAAACCTTGATTGCGACTATTTATTGCATCAAATTTTTTAAATTGCATTGAACCTTCGGTGAGAAAATTTGCTTTAGTTATGTAAGCTGTTATGTCATTTTTATTTGTAAATACCCTACCTCGATCTAATTCATAAATTCTATATAATTCTTTATTAATTTTTAGTTCGGTGAAATTAAAGTTTTCTAAATTGATTTTTTTTTTATAAATCGGTTTTTTATAAATAATTAAATATAAAAATATTATTAATTTTCTATAAAAAGATTTAATTTTAAACCTAATTAAATTTTTCATTTAATTTGTTGTGATTTTTTATGTAACTTTACTAAAAGGTTTTGCTTTAACTCTTTTCTACTTATTAATGGGGATAAATCTTCTAAAGGTGGAGAAACAATCTTGTTCTCTCCATCAATAAACGTTGAAAGTTTCGGATAAAAAGTCTGTTCTGGATCCATTAAAACTTCACACAAAAATGATTTTTTCTTTCTAAATTTATATTTAATAAAAGAATTATAATCAGCCCAATTTTTAATCTTGTAATAATTTAAATTAAATGCCTTGGCTAGAATTTTAAAATTAGGAAAACTAATTCCAGTTTTTTTATTTACTGAGGTATATCTACCATTAAAAAAATTTTTCTGAGTATGTTTTATCATTAAGTATCCATCATTATTAAATATAAAAAGTTTAATAGGTAAATTGTATTCATTAATCGTTTGTAATTCTTGTAGATTCATCATAATACCCCCATCACAATTTAGACAAATTACTTCAGATTTATTTTTTGCAATTGATGCACCAATAGCACCTGGCAAACCAAAACCCATTTCACCAAGTCCCTGTGAAGTAATCATTTTCTGTTTACCGTTAAATTTCATTATTTGATGTCCACTTAATAATGCTGTTCCCATGTCAGTTACAACACAATCTTTTTCTTTCAATTCGGAAGAAAATTTTTCTAAAAAATTATAAGAATTAATAAAGCCTTTTTTGTCTTTATGAGCCCATTTTTCAAGATGAGGAAATTTTTTAAGAGTTGAATTACAATACTTTATCCATTTTGAAATAGATTTAGGATAGCTTTTCCTAGATCTAGTTTTATTAATTAAACTACTGATAAATGTACCTGCATCAACGTTAAATTTAAGATTAATTTTTTTGCTTAATTTTTTTGTTTCTTTAGAGTCTATATCAACAGAAATAATTTTAGCACTTCTTGCAAATTCATCTTGAACATATCCTATCATAGGAATTGACATCCTTGTTCCAATCGAAATGATTAAATCGCTACTTTGTAAAATAAGGTTTGATGCTCTATTGCCATAAACACCTGGCCTACCATAATTAAGTTTATGATTAGATGGCAACAAATCTATTGCTGACCAAGAAAGAAAAAAAGGTATTGGATATTTCTTCAATAATTTAGGCATTAAATTTTTTGAGTTGGAAATTTTTATACCATTTCCGAACCAAAAGACTGGTCTTTTTGATTTATTTAATAATTTTGTAAATTTTTCTAAGGAAGTTAAACTTAGGCCACTTTTTTTACTTCTGATAGTTTTATATTTTTTTAATTCAGATAAATTGCAACTTGTTCCTTGTATGTCTAAAGGAACATCAATCCATACTGGTCCTGGCCTTTTATCAATTGAAATATCATATGCTTTGTTTAAATAAAAATTTATGTCAGTTGTTTTTTCAATTCTTTTTGAAAATTTAGTAACTTTTTTTACCATAAGGGTTGAGTCAAATCCTTGAACACCCCACATACGCATTCCTTTATAAGATTTAATTGCAGATAACTTTTCTTGTCCTGATATTATAATCCCTGGAATAGAGTCCGCCCAAGCTGAAATTACCCCTGTAATACCATTAGAGCTTCCAGCGCCTGCGGTTAATATACAGGCGCAAGGTCTACCATTGATTCTATAATAGGACTGCATTGCCATAGTAGCAGCCTGCTCATGGTGAACGTTTATAATTTCTGTATATTTAAGTTTATTAATCGAGTCAAAAATATGTGAATTTGCTGAACCAATAATTCCAAATACATGTTTAATTTTTTTTTCTTTTAAAAATATTGCGATTAAATCGCTAACTTTAATTTTTTTATTATTCTTTTTAAAGTTAATTTCTAAAGACATTATTTTTTTTTATTTAAACTTAAATTATGTGCGATATTCATTAACAGATCGTCTTGCCCAGCTGCTAATTGCTTCTTACCAGCCAAATCGGATATATCAAACGAACTAACATTATATTTTTTTGCAAATAAATTTATTTTAGGTGAAAAACCTGAAAATAAACCATTCAAACCAGTGCTAATACTCAACGGATTGGTGAAAATATCTTGGTAATTAATTTTATTATTTTTTAAAATTTTAATAAATTGATCAGACATTTTGTAAAATTCTCTGACATCAAATTTATTTGAAATTTTTAGCCTTTTTAATAAAGCTACAATAATTTCTAATTGCGTGTTTCCAGCACCTGCACCGAAACCTCTAATTGAACAATCAATAATCTTGGCACCACCTTTAATTGCTTGAATTGTATTAGCTATTGCACACCCAAGATTATTATGTCCATGAAATCCTGTTCTTATGTTTAATTTTTTTAAATTGTAGAAAATTTTTTTTACGTCCGCTGGTAACAAAATACCAGCTGAGTCCATCACGATAAAAGTTTTAATACCTATTTTTTTTAAATTTTTAACAATCGATATGTACTTATCTTTAGAATAAATTTGATGAAACATCATAAAAACACACCATGAATCAACTTTATTTTTTTTACAATATAAAAATTGTCTTTCAATTATATCAATATCAGAAGAATTACACCCTACTCTCACTATATCAGTACCATTATCAATTGCTAATTTTACATCATCTAAAGTAGAAAAACCCGGAATGCTATGAACACTTAATTTTGTTTTCTTTAAGTTTTTTCTTGCTATTTTTATTGCTTGTATATTTGAAATTTTAGATCTTCCGATAGTTAAACTTGAAGCGCCTAAACCATTACCATGCCCTATTTCTAAAATATCTATTTTATTCTTTTCAGCAAATTTAGAATAGATATTTATCATATCTTTATTAATTTGATGACCAACCGCATGGTTGCCATCTCTTAAAGTGACATCGCTAATAATTATGTTTTTCATTTAAAAGATGACCTATATACGCTGAAGAAGATGTTATAATATCTAAATTACCTGCAAAAGTTGATAGATAATCACCGCTACCAACAACTCTTATTGTAACTCTAAAAAATTTTTCACTTTTTTTATAAAATAATTTTGCATTGTATCCTGGTATGTACTTCTTAATAGTTCTATTAATATTTTTTAAAACTAAATTAGCTTTTTTAATTTTTATACCATTGACATTTTTGCACTCGAAAAATATTGAATTCATCATATTTACAGGAGGTTTCGATGGATTTAAATTTATAATTACTTTATTGTTTTTTAAACCTGAAAGTTGTCCTATAGCACGCTGTGTATTGATTATATACTCATTAATATTCTCTCTAGTAGCTTTCCCAGCGCTTTGTGAGGCTATGCTTGAAATAACTTCAACATATTTAATATCTTTAATAACTTTTTTCATTTCTATGATTACTGGTACGGAAGATTGACCACCGCAGGTTATCATATTAATTGAATGAGGAATTTTTACGTTTGAAAAATATGGTATAAAATATTTCCCCAAAGGAGCTGGTGTTAGATTTACATAAAAATTTTTATTTAGTTTTTTCTTAATTTTATTATAAATATTTTTACTAGCTTGAGCTGACGTGCAATCAAATATTATATTTTTTTCTTCTTGAAGAAATTTCATCAGATGACTGATGCCACCCGATGAATAATTAAAATTATTTTTTTGACAATACTTTGCGCCTATTGAATTTTTACTTCTATTAAAAATAAATATATCACCCGGTAAATTTAATTTTTTTAATTTTATATATAAATCTATACCAATTTTGCCAGATCCAATTATTAAATATCTCATAAAGTTTTTAATTAAATTTTAAGTATTTTATCTATTTATCAAAATTAATTCTTTTTTTCTCAATAACTAAAGGCATGTTACGGTTATGATATAAAATATTCATAACGTATTCACCAATAAAGCCTAATAAAAAAATTTGAATAGATCCAATCATAAAAACTCCAATAATTAATGGAGCAATTCCTGCATCAAAAGAATTCCAATTAAAAAGTTTTCTAAATAAGAAAACTATTGAAATAAGAAATGAGAACAAACTAGCTATCAACCCAATAAATGTAATAATTCTTAAAGGGATTTTTGAATGTTTTATAATACCAACTATCCCTAGATCATATAAAGTATAAAAATTATTTTTAGTTGATCCTTTATTTCTTTTTGGTTGATGAAATTGTAATAGTTTTACATCATTAGTAAATTCAGATACTAAACCTCTAAAATAAGGATATGGGTCATTAACTTTTCTCAATTCTTCAATTACTTTTCTATCAAAAAGTCCGGAACCGGTGGTGTTCATTAATAAAGGAACCTCTGATATAGCATTAATAAATTTATAATAAAGTTTTTTAAAATAATGTTTTAAAACACTTTCATCGGATGTTGTTTTCTGTCCCATAACTACTAAATGTCCTTTCTCCCATTCTTCGATATATTTTGGAATTAAATTAATAGGGTCTTGAAAATCAGCACTCATTAAAATTACAGCATCTCCATTAGCTTGAAGTAAACCGTGTATGGGAGATCTAATGTGTCCAAAATTTCTACTGTTTACTATTACTTTTAAATTCTTATCTATTTTTGCAATTTTTTCCAAAACTTGAATGGTAGAGTCTGTAGATGAGTTGTCTATTACAATATGTTCATAGTCATAATTAAATTTTTTCATTTGTGAAGAAATTTCAACACATAATTTTTCAATATTTAATTCTTCATTAAAAGTTGGGGTGACTATACTTATTCTTTTATTCATATTTTTTTAAATAAATTTTAAACATCTTTTTAAAGAATCTGAAAGATTATATAAAATTTTTAATTTTAAATCATTTTTTGTTTTTCTTATGATTGGTACATATTTATCAACATTTTTTGATTCAGATCCTTCTTTTGAAATCAAAACTTTATTTTTAAATAACTTAGTAATTTTTTTAGCTAAATCGAATAATTCAATTAATTCGTCTGAACCTACATTGTAAATGGTTGTCTTTTTTTTTGAATTATTTAAAATAGAAATTAACCATTCAACCATATCATCGGAATACATATAGCTTCTAATTACTTTATTCTTTTTTTTAATTATAATTTTATTTTTATATTTTGCATCATGTAAAAAGTTTCCAATAGCATAATGACTGTTTGTTGGGAGATGTGGTCCTATAAAACTATAACATCTAGCTATTGAAGTTTTAATCTTAAATTTAAATAATTTTTTAATTTGATTTTCAGAAAAAATTTTTAATTTGGTATATAATTTTTTATATGAGTTTGAAGATTTTGTGTATTTTTTGTAATTAACTGATCCTGAACTGACATATAAAACTTTACTATTATTATATTTTGAAACAAGCTTTATGAAATTTTTTATTGATTCTTTATGG
>JAOLYI010000013.1 GCA_028343315.1 Candidatus Pelagibacter sp. | reverse complement strand
TCTCCATTGCTATAGCAATCTCAATTAAATCTCTGATGATTTGCTCTACATCTCTTCCAACATAGCCAACTTCTGTAAATCTAGTTGCCTCAACTTTAATGAACGGGGCTTGAGCTAACTTAGATAATCTTCTAGAAATTTCAGTTTTACCTACTCCAGTTGGACCAATCATCAAAATATTTTTTGGAAGAACTTCATCTCTCATCTCGTCAGATAAAGCTTGTCTTCTCCATCTATTTCTTAAAGCAACGGCTACAGCTTTTTTAGCTTCCTTTTGTCCAATTACATATCTATCTAATTCAGAAACAATTTCTCTCGGAGATAAAGAGCTTACTTTCGAGTAATTTTTTGAATTTTTCTTTACTACCTTTAAGTTTGTAATTTTATTTGTCTTGGTCATTTTAAACTTTCTCTAAAGTGACGTTGTTATTTGTAAAAACACAAATATCAGAAGCAACCTTGATAGATTTTCTTGCAATTTCTTCTGCGCTTATATCGGTTTCAATTAAAACTTTTGCTGCTGCTAATGCGTAGTTTCCACCTGAACCGATACCTATTATTCCATCTTCAGGCTCTAAAACATCACCTGTTCCAGAAATTATAAAACTATGTTTTTTATCAGCAACTGCCATTAATGCTTCTAACCTTCTTAAAAATTTATCACTTCTCCAATCTTTAGCTAATTCAACAGCAGCTCTTTGTAAATTTCCCGCGTGTTTTTCAAGTTTAGCTTCTAGTCTTTCAAACAAAGTTAATGCGTCAGCTGTCGAACCAGCAAAACCAGCGATCACTCCTCGGCTTTCAATTTTTCTTACTTTTTTTGCTTTACTTTTTAAAACAGTGTTACCTAAACTTACCTGTCCATCTCCAGCCACTACAGTTTCACCATTTTTTCTAAGCAGAACTATCGTTGTTCCATGCCACTTTTCAGCTGTATTCATGATGTTATATGTGGCGATTAATTCAAGATCTTCAATAGCAAATCTGATTTATTGATAAAATGACCGATTATATATATATCAAAGATAAATCAGAGTTAATTTATGGCAAGAAAAGCAAAAATTAGTAGAAAAACAAAAGAAACCAGCATTGCCGTTTCTGTAAATTTAGACGGTAAAGGTAAATATAAAATTAAAACTGGAATCGGTTTTCTTGACCACATGTTAGAACAATTGTCCAAGCATTCTTTGATTGATTTAGAAGTTAATGCAAAGGGTGATACTCACATTGATTTACACCACACCACAGAAGACACAGGTATAGCTATTGGTGAAGCTATAAAGAAAGCTGCTGGTAATCGAAAAGGTATAAGGAGATATGCTTCAACAATCATACCGATGGACGAAACTCTTAGCCGTGTTTCAATTGACGTATCAAACAGACCGTATTTAATTTGGAAAGTTAATTTAGCAGTAGAGAAACTGGGTGAGATGGATACAGAACTTTTTAAAGAGTGGTTTCAAGCTTTCTCTCAATCAGCAGGTGTTACTTTACACGTAGAAAATATTTATGGTGAGAATAGTCACCACAAAATTGAATCTTGTTACAAAGGTTTAGCCAGATCACTTAAAGATGCTCTAGAAGTTGATAAAAGAATTAAAAACTCAATACCTTCGACTAAAGGCTCTATTTAATTTTGATGAACGTGACAATTGTTGACTACCAATCGGGTAATATAAGCTCAGTCATTAACTCTTTCACAGAGGTCGCTAAAGATAAAGTTAATCTAGAAGTAACTTCAGATATCAAAAAAATTAAATCTAGCGATAAGATTGTTTTACCAGGTCAAGGATCTTTTAAAAGCTGCGTAGATTCTTTAAATAGTATTAATGGATTGGTAGATACGCTGAAAGATTTTGCAATTACAAATAATAAACCATTATTAGGAATCTGTGTGGGTTTGCAAATGTTTGCCGATATTGGCTATGAGGAAGCAGAAACAAAAGGATTAGGATGGATTGCCGGTAAAGTTTCTAAAATAGATAATCAAAACGGAAAATTTAAACTTCCACATATTGGTTGGAACGAAATTGAAATTCAAAAAGAAAGTAAAATATTTAAAGACATAAAAAATAAATCTCATACGTATTTCGTCCATAGTTATGAGTTTATACCTGAAGATAAATCAGTCATTTCAGCGACCACAGATTACTCTTCAAAGATTGTTTGTTCAGTAGAAAAAGATAATTTATTTGGAACGCAATTTCACCCTGAGAAAAGTGATAAAACAGGATTAAAAATAATTGAAAACTTTATTAATTTATAAAAAAAGATGAAAATATTTCCTGCTATAGATATTAAAGATAAGAAATGCGTAAGATTAATCAAAGGAGACTTTGAAAATAAAACTGAATATGAAACTTCACCCATTGATCAAGCTGGTAAATATAAAGATCATGGCTTTAAAAATTTACACATTGTTGATTTAGACGGAGCGCTAACAGGTAGGACAGTAAATTTAGAAATTATTCGAGAAATTGTAAGCAAATACGATTTTAAAATTGAAATAGGTGGTGGCGTTAGATCTATCGATAGCATTAAACAATACATCGATGCTGGGGTTGAGAAAGTAATTTTAGGAAGTGGTGCTATTAAGAATAAAGAATTTTTAAAAGAAGCTTGTATAAAGTTTAAAGGTCAAATTGCTTTAGGATTAGACGCAAAGGATGGAAATCTTTCTGTCTCTGGTTGGAAAGAAAATCTTAGTATTAAAACTTTAGACTTTCTTAAAGAAGTCAACAACTATGGTGTAAGCCGAATAATTTACACAGATATAAATAGAGATGGAATGAAAACTAGCCCTAATTTTGATGAAAGTGTTAAAATTGCAGAACTATCTAATTGTCCTGTAGTTATTTCTGGGGGTGTTTCTTCAATGATTGATATTAAGAAAGCCAAAGAATTAAATAATAAAAAAATTGAAGGTATCATTATTGGTAAAGCAATTTATGATGGTGATATTAAACTTGATGAGCTAGCAAAGGAGATTATTGCTTAAAAATAGAATTATTCCCTGTCTAGATGTTAAGAATGGCAGAGTAGTCAAAGGCATTAACTTTGTTGAATTAAAAGATGCTGGAGATCCAGTTGAACAAGCTAAGATTTATAGTGATGGTGGTGCTGACGAGATTTGTTTTTTAGATATTACTGCATCAAATGAAAATAGAGATACAATAATTGATATTGTAAGAAAAACTGCAAAGGAATGTTTTGTTCCTTTAACTGTCGGTGGCGGTGTTAGAACTATTCAGAATATAACGGATTTATTATTAGCAGGAGCAGATAAGGTTTCTATTAATACAGCAGCAGTTAAAGACGTTAGTTTTGTAAAAGCGGCATCTAAAAAATTTGGCTCTCAATGTATTGTTGTAGCAATAGACGCTAAAAAAGTTTCAGATAATAAATGGGAGGTTTTTACTCATGGTGGACGAAATAAAACGGGTATTAATGCAGTAGAATTCGCTAAACAAGTGGAAACAAATGGAGCAGGAGAAATCTTATTAACTTCTATGGATAGAGACGGAACAAAGTCTGGTTATGACGTTGAATTATTAAAAGTAATTACAGATAGTACTAATATTCCTGTTATTGCTTCTGGTGGTGTAGGCACTTTAGATCATCTGTATGATGGTATAGTTAAAGGTGGTGCGAGCGCTGTTCTTGCTGCTTCTATTTTTCACTATGGTGAATACAAAATTAAAGAAGCCAAAGAATATTTGAATTCTAAGAATGTATCGGTAAGATTATAAAATGTTTGAAAATCTAGAACAGTTAATGAAAATCATTAGAGATAGAAAAAATTCCTCTCTTGATAACTCTTATACAAACAAACTTCTTAATGATAAAAGTTTAAGCGTTGCAAAAGTAAAAGAGGAAATAGGAGAATTAATAGAGGCTGTTGAACAAGATTCTAATAAAATACACGAAGCAGCAGATGTACTTTATCATTTGATGGTTTATCTTGAGGCTAATAATATCAAGGTAGAAGATGTAATGAGTGAGCTTAAGAAAAGGCAAAAATGAGCTACGATAAAAATAATATATTCGCAAAAATTCTTAGAGGAGAAATTCCTTGCAAGAAAGTTTATGAAAACGAACATGTTTTAGCTTTTCATGACATTAATCCTCAGAAGAAAGTGCACGTATTAGTAATACCAAAAGGTGAATATGTTGATCTAGATGATTTTAATAATAAAGCCTCTGATACAGAGATTATTGAATTAAATAAAGCGGTTACACATGTAGCAAACCTAATGGGCTCCAATGACAAAGGTTATAGAGCTTTAACTAATATCGGTAGCGATGGAGGACAAGAAGTTCCCCACTTACATTTTCATATTTTTGCAGGCGAAAAGATAGGAAAGATGGTTAGCTAATGGTCTCAAGAGTTAAAAGATATTTTTTAGAGATAAAAGATTTTTCCAATACAATTGATCTAAATCTTCCTGAAAATTTTAAAATTATTTTAGATGACAAAAATGATTTTCAACTTAATAAATTTTTTTATAAACAAATAGGCCTAGATCATTATTGGAGAGATCGACTTCTTTGGTCTGATAAAGAATGGATCAAGTACGTTACAAATAAAAACTTAGAAACTCATGTTTTAAAAAAAGGAGGCGATCTTGTTGGATATTATGAACAAGAATATCACTCAGGTTCTAACGAGGTAGAATTAATTAATTTGGGTGTATTAAAAGAATTTAGAGGATTAAAACTTGGGTCTATACTCGTTAACCACGCAGTTGCTAGCGCATCAAGAAAGAATCCAGAAAGAATGTGGGTACATACTTGTAGCTTAGATCATAAACACGCTCTTCAAAATTATAAATCTAAGGGTTTTAAGATATTTAAAGAAGAAGAAATTGAATTTGTAGCTTAATTAACTTCAGGAATTTTAAAAGTTTCTTTTTTAAAGACATTGTTTCTAGCTACAATTTTTAAAGAGAAATTTATATTATTGTTATACTGATCAACAATTTTCCAACCTTTTAAATCTAAAGATTTTCTATCAAATAAAACTGTTATCTTGTTATCAGCTAAATAAACCAGCTTAATAATTTGATCAGACAATTCTAGTTTTCCGGACTTTATAATTTCAAAAAGTTTATCTTTGTATAAAATATTTAAAAATGGAGATTTTGATACAGGATAATAATAAGTTTTTTTATATCTTTTCTGTGTTATTGCTAATTTTTTGTTATTTATTATTAGCTCTTTTTTTTTATCATCGAAATAATCACACTTTAATTTTCCAGGAAATTCTAAAAGACAATTACCTTTTTCATTCTTTTCATTAATTAATTGTTCAAAAGTAAACTCCAAAGAGTTTAAGTTTTTTAATTGAGAAATTATTTGGTCTTTTTCATTAGCGGCGAGGTTTGCTGATAATAAAATAAAAATTAAGAATGATCTTTTAAAGAACTTCACGTTTACCAACATGATTTGCTTTACTTACAATACCTTTTTCTTCCATCATATCAATAATTCTAGCGGCTCTATTATAACCAATTTGTAGTTTTCTCTGTAAGAAGCTAGTAGAAGCTTTCCCTTCTGATTTAATAATATCAATTGCTTGAGAGTATAACTCGTCTTCATCACCACCACCCTCAGATGTTAAAGACATTTCGTTACTGGTTTGTGATGTAATTTCTTCCATGTAATCTGGTTCTCCTTGTGCTCTGATGGAATTAACAATTTTTTCGATTTCATTTTCTGAAACATAAGGGCCATGAATTCTAACGATTCTATTAGCTGAAGACATAAACAACATATCACCTTTACCTAATAATTGTTCAGCACCCTGCTCTCCTAATATCGTTCTACTATCTATTTTAGAACTTACTTGAAAGGAGACTCTTGTTGGAAAATTTGCTTTAATTGTACCTGTTATTACATCAACACTAGGTCTTTGTGTTGCCATGATAATATGAATTCCTGCTGCCCTTGCCATTTGTGATAATTTTTGGATGTAGTTTTCTATTTCTTTTCCAGCAACTAACATCAAATCAGACATCTCATCAACCACAACAACGATGTAAGGCATTTTTAATTTGTGCTTAGCATTGTAGCCATCAATGTTTCTTACACCTACTTTACTCATAAGTTTATATCTGCTGTTCATCTCTTTTACTGTCCAAGCTAAAGCAGATGTCGCTTTTTTGGCGTCCGTTATAACTGGAGTTAATAAGTGAGGTATTCCTTCATAAGTTGATAGTTCTAACATTTTAGGATCAATTAAAATAAATTTACAAAGATCTGGATTTAATTTGTAAAGCAATGAAACAATAATTGTATTAATACAAACTGACTTTCCTGAACCTGTGGTTCCTGCAATCAATAAATGTGGCATGGACGTAAGATCTCCAACTATAGGCATGCCAGAAATACTTTTTCCAAGTGCAATAGGTAATTTTACATCTTTCTTTTGAAATTTTTCGTAAGAGATAATTTCTCGAAGCGACACACTTTCTCTCGTTTCATTTGGTATTTCGATACCTACTGTATTTTTACCAGGAATTACTGAAACCCGTGCAGATGTTGAGCTAGTATTACGAGCTAAATCTTCTGATAAATTTATTATTTTTGAAACTTTTACTCCTGGTGCCGGTTCAAACTCATACAAACTAACAACCGGCCCATTATTAATAGCTTTAATTTTTCCATCAATACCAAAATCTAAAAGAATCTTTTCCATAAATTTACCATCTGGACGATTTTTATTTAATTCCGATACATTCAATTTAGTAAAACTTTTTTCCAAATAATCTACTGCCGGCAGTCTATATTTTGATCTTAAATTGGCTGCTGGTTTTTCTGATTTAGTTAAGTCACCAAAAGAAAATGATTGTTGTGGTTTTTCAATGATTTCACTTTTCTCTTCTATTAGATCGGTTTCTAAATTAATTTCAGGAATAGTATTTTCTTTTCTTTTAAATAAAGATGCTATTATAGATAAAGTTCCAGTTATTATTTTCTTTATATTTAAATCAGCAGAAAAAATAAAAAAGATTAATGTAAACAATAACAATCCATAGGCAGAATATGTATTATCAATATAAGGAAACCAAGTGCTTAAAAATTCATAACCAATCTTTCCTACAAATCCTGAGTTGCCATTATCTATAAGCCAGAATGAATTGTTAAAGGTAATATAAATAAAAATAGTACCTAAAATTAAATATGAAATTACTAGAAATAATTTTAAAATTATTCTTTTGATTTCTTTTTGAATAGTTAAATTAATACCCCATAATAAAAAATTAGCTAAAATTAAAAATGATACAAGGCCAAAACTTTGCAGAAGAAAATCAGCAATACTGCTCCCATAGATTCCAAAGAAGTTTTTAATCTCAAAGTCTCTATCACCATAGACAAAAGTTGGGTCCTCTGGCGAATATGTTGTAAATGCTATTGCTAGCCCGATACTTGTTGAAATTAATATTAATCCTATAAATTCAAAGGTTCGTTTTTTTAAAAAATTTGTTACACTGTTTAAAAAGTTTGTATTCATATCGAATCGGTTTACGTACTTTTTACCATTTTTATGAAAGTGAGAAAAATTTTAATATGAAAAAACAAAGAATATGCATAGTCGGAGATGGTCTTTCAGGTTTAACGGCTGTTTTAGCATTAAATAAATTAGAAGGTTTAGAAGTCCATTTAATATCAAAAAAAAACAAGCATTCCAAAGATAAAAGGACGACAGCTATTTCTGCCTCTAACTTTGAGTTTTTTAATGAAGTCATAGATAAACTCAATAAAAAATTATTTTGGCCTTGCAAAAAGATCGATCTTTTCTTCGAGGCAAAAAATCAAAACATGAATTTCTTAAACTTTAATGAAGATAGTAAAAATCTTATGTATGTTTTTGAAAATGACAAAATTAAAGAAATTTTAACTAAAGAAATAAAAAAGAAAAAGATCAAAACTCTTCAAAAAAATATTAATGAATTAAAAAATTTAGATGGCTATGATATGAAAATATTATGCTTAGGTAAATCCTCAAAAATCTATCAAGGTATAGTTAATAAAAGATCGTTAAATAAAGATTACAAAGAAATCGCTATCACAGGTTATGTTAAACACAATTTGAAGAATTTGAATACTGCTCAATATTTTTTAAAAGATGGTCCGTTAGCAATACTCCCTTTTTCAAAAAATAATTTTTCTTTTGTGTGGAGTGTAGATAAAGATTTTCCAAAAAAAGATATAAACTTAGTTGTTAAATCAAAAATTTGTGAAATTTTAAAAACAAAAAAAATACAGATTTCAAATCAACAATCTTACCCATTGACGCTTAATTTAAAACGGACATATTATAAAAATGATATTCTTATTTTAGGGGAAGGACTTCACACAGTTCATCCAGTAGCAGGTCAAGGCTTCAATCTTGTATTAAGAGATATTAATAAGTTAACAGAGCTTCTTAAATATTATACAGGATTAGGTATGTCTATAAGCAGCACTCCAATACTCGAAGATTTTACAAATAATAGAAAATCTGAAAATATTCTTACTGGTATAGGTATTGATCTAACTCATAATTTCTTTAAAAAAAATAAATTATTGGATCCATTTAAAGAAACAATTTTGAAGAATATTTCTAAAAACACTACTCTTAAAAAAATAAGTAAATTTATTTCCAATCAAGGTTTATCAATTTAATTCAATGAACATTTACGCGCTTTCATCAGGCAGAGGTCCGTCGGGAATAGCCATTGTAAGAATATCAGGTAAAGATACCCTTAAAATTTGTAAGAATTTAACTAAACTAAAAGACATTAATGCTAAGGAGGTAAATTATTGCCAATTCTATGATCCAAAAAACGATATAGTAATAGATCCAGAGGCTCTATTATTGTGGTTTCCCAAGCCTAATAGCTATACTGGTGATGATTTAGCTGAGTTTCAAATCCATGGAAGTAATGCTGTAATCAACGCTTTACTAAAGGTACTTTCAGAACAAGATAATTGTAGATTAGCCGAACCCGGTGAATTTACTAAGATAGCTTTTCAAAATGATAAAATTGATCTTTTAAAAGCCGAAAGTATAGGTGATCTAGTCCATGCAGAGACAGAGCTTCAAAGAGATCAAGCCGTTAAATTAGTTCAAGGTAATGCTTCAAATTATTACAATAATTTAAGAGAAAAATTAATAAAATCCTTGTCCTATATAGAAGCTAAAATAGATTTTGCCGAAGACGATTTGCCAGAAAAAGTTTTAAAAGAAGTGCAAAAATCTATTAAAGAAATTCATAAAGATATTAATAAGATAATTGAAGATAATAAAATTGGAGAAAAAATAAGAGATGGATTTAAAGTTTCCATAACAGGTGAAGTTAATGCAGGTAAATCTTCTCTTTTGAATTTGATAGCAAAAAGAGATGTCGCTATTGTTTCAGATGAAGCAGGAACAACAAGAGATGTAATCGAAACTTATTTAAATATAGACGGTTATCCTGTAATCTTAGCTGATACTGCTGGCATCAGAGATGCAAAAAATGAAGTTGAAAAAAAAGGGATATCACTAGCCTTAGGAAAATCAAAAGAAGCAGATTTAAACATTGTTGTTATAGATAATTCCTCAAAAAACATAAACAATGAAATTAGAAAGATGATCAACAAAGATACAATAGTTTTGTTAAATAAATCAGACGTCTTAAACAAACAAAAACATAAATTTGACGCTGATACAGTTTTAGCGTCAGTTAAAGAGAATAAAAACATCGATAGTTTGATTAAAAAGATAAAAGAAAAATTAAGTAATAAATTTGCGTCTAATAATACTGTTTTAATCACAAGAGAAAGACATAGAGTTAAACTTAATGAATGTTTAAAAGAAATAGATAACTTTCTTAAAAAAGATCAAAATAAGGACTTAGAATTAGCTGCTGAAGATCTAAGAATGGCCACAAGACATCTCGGAAATATCATAGGCAAAGTTGACGTTGAAGAAATACTTGGATCTATTTTTAAAGACTTCTGTATAGGTAAATAAAATACCTCTTGTATTCCTAATTTACCGCGTTACATTGATCATATGACTAAACAGAGCTATGATGTAGTAGTGATAGGGGGTGGACATGCTGGATGTGAGGCAGCAGCTGCATCCGCTAGAATGAGCGTAAATACTGCTCTTTTTACACATAAAATAGAGACTATTGGTGAGATGTCATGTAATCCTGCTATTGGTGGGCTCGGTAAAGGACATCTTGTAAGAGAAATAGATGCTTTAGATGGCGTCATGGGTGTTGTAGCTGACAAATCAGGTATTCAGTTCAGATTATTAAATAGAAGTAGAGGACCAGCTGTTCAAGGACCAAGAACACAGTCTGATAGAGCTCTTTATAAAGAACACATGCAAAAAATATTACTGAATTATAAAAACTTATCTGTTGTAGCTGATCCAGTTACAAAATTTATATTTGATGATAATGAAAACAAAGTTATTGGTTTTCTATGTCAAAGCGGGAAAGAAATTAGATGTAAAGAATTAATTTTAACTACAGGTACTTTTTTGAATGGTCTAATTCATATAGGAGAGACGCAAATTCCTGCTGGCCGATTTAATGAAAATCCCTCTACAGGACTTAGCGAACAGTTAGAAAAATATGAGATGAAAATTGGTAGGTTAAAAACAGGAACACCGCCAAGATTAGATGGCGATACGATTAATTATGATGATTTAGAAATGCAGCCTGCTGATGATGACCCGTATTTTTTTTCATTTTTATCAAGTAAACTTTATAATAAACAAATTAAATGTGGGATGACATACACAAACGGCATTGTGCATAAAATTATTAGTGACAATATTTCAAAGAGCGCAATGTATTCAGGTAATATCAAAGGTGTCGGACCGCGATATTGTCCAGCTATAGAGGATAAAATTGTAAAATTTAAAGAAAAAGAAAAGCATCAGATATTTCTTGAACCCGAAGGTTTAAAGGACAATACTATTTACCCAAATGGTATCTCGACATCGCTTCCAGAGGACGTTCAGCTTCAAATATTGGCTAATATTAAGGGTTTAGAGCAGGTTAAGATGAAGAGAGCAGGCTATGCTATCGAGTACGATTATGTTGATCCTAGAGAGTTAAATGATACTTTAGAGACCAAGAAAATTAAATCATTGTTTCTTGCGGGACAAATTAACGGAACAACAGGTTACGAAGAAGCTGCAGCTCAAGGTCTAATGGCAGGTATTAATGCAGCTTTAAAAGTCTTAAAAAAAGATAAATTCATTTTAGATCGTTCAACATCTTACATTGGCGTCATGATAGACGACCTAATTACAAAAGGTGTTTCTGAACCTTATCGTATGTTTACCTCTAGAGCTGAATACAGATTGACTTTAAGAGCCGATAATGCCGATCAAAGATTAACTGATCTTGGAATAAACTTAGACTTAGTAAATAAAGATAGAAAAAAAATATTTCTACAAAAGAAGAAAAATATTTTTGCTTTAACCAAGTCTTTACAATCTAACTATCTTACTCCAAACGAAGCAAAGAAACATAATATTAAAATTGCAATGGATGGTGTTAAAAGATCATGTCTCGAGATAATTGGTCAAAGAAATTTAAATATGGCAAAAATAAGGCAAGTGTTCCCCAACATACCCCTTTACAATTCATCCATAGACAATCAGGTTGTAATAGACGCACATTACGCAGGATATCTTAACCGGCAATCAGAAGATATTAAATCTTTTAAAAAAGACGAAGCAGTAATTATACCACCCAAGATTAATTATGACTGTTTAAGCGGTCTTTCCAATGAGATTAAGAGTAAGCTCAATAAAGTGCGCCCAAAAACCTTAGGCCAGGCAATACGTATTGATGGCGTGACGCCTGCAGCAATTATTATAATCCTTTCTCACATTAAAAAATTGAAATACAAAGTTTCTGCCTAATGCAGGAACAAGAGGTTATAAAAATACTTCAATCTGACCTTAAATTTACTAATGCGTCCATCAAAAAACTCAAAATATTTGTTAAAAGGATAATAGACGCTAACCAAGAACATAATTTAATTTCTAAAAGCACCGAAAGTGACATATGGCATCGCCATATTCTTGACTCTGCCCAGTTGGTGAAATTTATAAGCTTTAAACGCGGTTCTTTAGCTGATCTAGGAACGGGAGCAGGTTTTCCAGGGATAGTACTCGCTATATTTAATAGCAATTTAGACTTTCACGTGAAATTGTATGAAAAATCACCAGTTAAATTAGTTTTTTTAGAGAAAATAGTTGATGAATTAGAGCTAAATGTCAAAATATTCAACAATATTTATGATAATAACATCGATTCAGAATATATAGTTAGTAGGGCGTTCAAGAAATTGGATAGAATAATACAAGTTTCACGTGAAATTGCAAAAAAACCCCATAAACTCATAATTCTAAAGGGTCAGAATGCCCAGGAAGAAGTAAATAGTGCTTTTAAAAATAATAAATATCCTTATAAGTTAGAAAAAAGTATGACAAATAATGATTCAAAAATCTTTATAGCTGATTTTTAAAAATGACAACTACAATTTCAGTAATTAATCAAAAAGGTGGAGTTGGAAAAACAACAACAGTTATTAATCTTGCAGCTTCACTGTCCATAATGGGTCAAAATAATCTTGTTATAGATTTGGATCCACAAGGTAATGCGACGACAGGCTTTGGAAAAAGTAACAACAATGAAAGTAATAATATTTATAATTTATTAATAAATAAAATAAATTTAAGAGAAGCAATTCAGAAAACAGATATTAAAAATTTAGATATTATAGGATCCCATGTAAATTTATCTGGTCTAGAAGTTGAAACAGCAAGTGACTCAAGAAGAGCATTCGTTTTAAAAGAAATACTGTCAAACGAGAAATCTAAAGCACTTCAAAAATACGACAACATATTTATTGATTGTCCGCCATCATTAAGTTTACTAACAATTATGTCTTTAGTGGCTTCTGATGAATTATTAGTACCTCTTCAAACAGAATTTTTTGCTCTAGAGGGTATATCTCAATTGGTAAAAACAATAGATAGAATTAAAGAAAATCTTAATCCGACACTTTCCATTAGAGGAATACTTTTAACAATGTTTGATAAGAGGAACAAACTTTCATCTGAGGTTGATAGAGAAGCGAGAAATTATTTTAAAAATAAAGTTTACCAAACAGTCATTCAAAGAAATGTGAGATTATCAGAAGCACCCTCTCATGGCATGCCTTGCGTGATATACGACAAAAACTGCGTTGGTAGCAAATCATACTTTAAGTTAGCTGAGGAGTTTACGAAAAAAAATATAGAAAGTGCAGCATGAGTCCAATTAAAAAAAAAGGCCTGGGAAGAGGTTTATCTGCATTGTTTGGAGATGAGTCATCTAAAGTAATTTCTAAAAAGAATAATAATGAACCAAGAAAAGTTTCAATAAGTGATCTTAGTAGAAACCCTTATCAACCAAGGCATGTTTTTGACTCAGATAAACTGGATGAACTAGCTAATTCGATTAAAAAAAAAGGTATTATTCAACCAATTGCTGTAAGGCAAAAAAAATCTCAACCTGGAAAATATGAGATAATTGCTGGCGAGAGAAGGTGGCTAGCCGCACAGAAAGCAGGATTACATGACATACCAGTAATAGTTTTAGATCTAAGTGACGTAGAATCTTTAGAGGTTGCAATAGTTGAAAATATTCAAAGAGATGATTTAAATTCTATAGAAGAGGCTAGAGGGTATAAAAGATTGTCAGAAGAATTTAATTATGATCACGAGAATATTTCTAAATTAATGTCTAAGAGCAGAAGTCATATTAGTAATACTTTAAGGCTTCTAACTCTACCAAAGGATGTAATAGCTATGATTGAAGAAGGGTCTTTAACTTCAGGTCAAGCAAGACCTTTGATTGGATTAGTCAACGCAACAATGATCGCAGAGCAAATCGTATCAAAAAATTATAGTGCAAGAAAAGTTGAACATTTAGTAAAATCAAGAAAAGTCAATAAATTAAAAGAAAAATTCTATGATGCAGATACTGTTAGAGCTCAAGAGCGTATTGAGAAAATACTTGGCTTAAAAGTTAATATAATTAATAAAAAAGATAATTCAGGAAAAATTACCATTGAGTATAAAAATTTAGATCAATTTGAACTTCTTTCTAATTTACTTACTAAGT
>JAOLYI010000012.1 GCA_028343315.1 Candidatus Pelagibacter sp. | reverse complement strand
ATCAAAATATTTACTAGAACAAGGAAAAAAGAAAGGTTTTCCTGATATAACACAAAGATAAGTGCAAATATGAGAAAATTAAATATTGCAATAATTGGATTAGGTAATATTGGCAGTTATTTATACAAATATCTAAAAGATAATAAAAAGATTTTAACAGAAAAAAATAATTGTTTACCGGTTGTAAAGTTTATTTCTGCTAAAAATAAAAAAAGAAAAAGAAATATTAACTTTAGTAGAACAAAATGGTTAAATAACTACCTTGATGCAACAAAATTAAAGGAAGTAGACTTAATAGTAGAATTAATTGGAGGATCTGAAGGCCCCGCAAAAAAATTAGTATTTAATGCTCTTAAAAATAAAAAACATGTTGTAACAGCAAATAAAGCTTTAATAGCAAAATACGGCGACGAGCTTGCCAAAATTGCTGAAGAAAATAAAGTTAATTTAGAATTTGAAGCTTCTGTTTGTGGCGGTGTACCAATTATAAGATCTATAAAAGAAGGTTTAATAGCAAATAAAATATCTAAAATATACGGAATTTTTAATGGCACATCAAATTATATTCTTTCTTCAATGGATAAACAAAATAAGAATTATGAAGAAATCTTATTAAGAGCAAAGAAACTTGGTTACGCAGAAACTAATCCTTCTGCAGATTTAAACGGAAATGATGTAGCTTCCAAATTAAAAATTCTTTCGTCACTTTGTTTTAATTCATTTTTGAATAATAATATTTATGTTGAAGGCATTAATCAAATTGACAAAACAGATATAAATAATGCTAAAGCTCTTGGTTATAAGATAAAGTTATTAGGATTTGCTGAGTCTATTAATAATAAAATTTATCAAAGAGTTCATCCAACATTAATTAAAAAAAACTCTTACGTAGCTAGTATAGATGGTGTTTTGAATGCTGTTATTATAGACGGTAAACCTGTAGGACAAAGTATAATTCAAGGTGAAGGAGCAGGAGCAGCAGCAACAACCTCTGCATTAATATCGGATATATCATCTATTTTAAGAGGAAATGTTAAATTTCCTTTTTCACTATCTCGAAAAAAAAGAAAGATTCTAAAATTTTATAGTATTGAAGATAGACTCTTTTCAGCTTATTTAAGATTTGAAGTCGTAGATAAACCTGGTGTCTTATCAAACATTACAAATATTTTTTCTAAAAATAAAGTTTCAATTAAAAGATTAGTGCAAAATCCTAACAAAAATAAAAAACTTTCCTCAATTATAGTCATAACTCATAAATCAAAAAATAGATCATTAAATAAGATATTAAATGAAATTGCCAAAAAAAGTTTCATTAAAAAAAAACCAAAACTCATTAGAATTGATAATAATTAATGTCTATTGATAAAAAATTTTTAAATTTATTCATTAAAGTCACTGAAAAAGCAGCAATTGGTGCATCAAAGTTTATAGGGAAAAAAGATAAAATTGCAGCAGATAAAGGAGCAGTTGATCCAATGAGAAGAGAACTTAATAAGATTAATATGGAAGGAACAGTTGTTATAGGTGAAGGTGAGATGGATGAAGCTCCAATGTTATACATAGGTGAAAAGCTTGGTACTTTAAATGGTCCAAAATTTGATATAGCAGTGGATCCTTTAGAGGGTACTAAATTTACTGCTAACGGTCAGTCTAATGCATTTTCAGTTTTAGCAATATCTGAAAAAGGATGTTTATTATCAGCACCAGATACATACATGGAAAAAATTGTAGTGGGAGCAAATCTTCCAAAAAATTTAATGGATATTGATAATGGAGTTAAAAAAAATATTGAATTATTAAGTGAAGCTAAAAATAAAAAAATTTCAGATTTAAATGCTTGTGTTTTAAAGAGACCTAGACACGATAACATCGTTAAAGAATTAGAAAAAATGAATGTTAACATCAATTATATTACTGATGGAGATATAGCAGGTGCATTAAGTGTGATAGGCGATAAACCTAAAAATGATATCTATTACAGTACAGGTGGAGGGCCAGAAGGAGTTATAGTTGCTGCAGCTCTTTCTTGTTACGGTGCTCAAATTCAGGGACGATTAGTTCTAAATGATGAGGAAAAAGTTAGAGCAAAAAAACTAGGTGTTAAAGATTTTGCCAAGAAATATAATATTGATGATATGGTAAAAGGAGATGTGATTTTTTGTGCAACAGGTGTAACATCAGGTGACTTAGCTAAAGGAGTAAAAGATTTAGGAAATGAATTTGAAGTAAATACTTTTGCACTTCATAAAAGCCAAAATATAATTAAGACAGTCACAAATATTTATAACAAATGAACTCACTTTCTATAAGTGGTAAAAATTGGATCTTAAGAAAATATAGTCAAGAATATCTATCATTTATAAAAGATAATTTTTCATTAGATGAAATAACTTCTAAACTTTTATCGATAAGAAATATTAAGAAAGAGGAAATAAATTCTTTTTTAAATCCTTCGATTAAAAATATTCTTCCTAATCCAGATAATTTAATAGATATGAAAAAATCAACTTTAAGAACTGTTAAAATAATTTCTAAAAAAGAAAAAATTGGAATATTCGGAGACTATGATGTTGATGGGGCCAGCTCAACTGCTTTATTAGGAAATTACTTTTCTCTTTTAAATTTAGATTATGAAATTTACATTCCAGATAGAAAAAAAGAAGGTTATGGACCTTCGATTAAAAGCTTTGAAGAATTAATTAAAAAAAAAGTTCAAGTTATTTTTACTGTTGATTGTGGAACTCTTTCTTTTGAAGCTATCGATTATGCAAAAAAAAAAAATATTGACGTAATTGTATTAGATCATCATCAATCTGAAGTTACACTTCCACCTGCTTATTCAATTGTAAATCCTAATCGGCTAGATGATAAATCTAATTTACAATATTTATGTGCTGCTGGTGTTTCTTTCATGTTTCTTGTTTCGTTGAATAGAGAGTTAAGATTCATAGATTGGTTTACAAAAAATAATATTAAGGAACCTGATTTAATAAGATTTCTAGATTTAGTTTCTTTAGGAACAGTTTGTGATGTTGTTCCTTTAATAGGTTTGAATAGAGCTATCGTAAAACAAGGTTTAAAAGTTATAAAATCTAAAAAGAATTTAGGCTTAAAAACCTTGTTAGATATTTGTAAAATTGAGTCAAATCCTTCAGTTTACCATCTAGGTTTTATGCTAGGACCAAGAATTAATGCAGGTGGAAGGGTTGGTAAATGCTCTCATGGTGCAAACTTACTTATAAATAAAGATCCAAAAAATACTTTTAAAATAGCGTCAGAATTAGATCAATATAACAAAGAAAGACAAATACTCGAAAGAGACTTACTGCAAAAAATCTTAAATAAAAAAACTAGTTATTTAAAAGATCCAGTTATTATTATAAGTGGTTCAAATTGGCATGAGGGTGTAATTGGAATTGTTGCCGCTAGATTAAAAGATAAGTTTAATAAACCAGTTATAATAATTTCAATGGAGGGAAAAATAGGTAAAGCATCTGCAAGATCAATTGTAGGGTTTGACATTGGATCCATAATTTTAGCTGCCACTCAAGAAAGTATTTTACTAAAAGGAGGTGGACATAAAATGGCAGGAGGATTTTCAATAAAAATTGAAAATATTGAAAAGTTTAAAAATTATGTATTTAGAAAATTTAGAAATATCAATGAAGATCTATCAAGTGATAAACCTTTAATGTTAGACAGTGTAATCTCTCCTTCTGCAGTAAATTTAGAATTTTATAATAAAGTAGCTTTGCTATCTCCATTCGGATCAGGAAATCCAGAACCTAAATTTATTATTGAAAACATAAAGACTGTTAATGGTAATGTTGTAGGAGAAAAACACATTAAATCGATTTTAATAGGTAAAGATGGGTCTACCATAAAATCTATTGCGTTTAATGCTGTAGATAATGATTTTGGAGGATATCTAATAAAAAAAAATAATAAAACATTTAATATAGCTGGAAAACTATCCCTAAATGAGTGGAAAGGGCAATCAAATGTAGAGTTTATTATCGATGATATTTCTGTTAATAAGACTTTCAAAAATAAGGTCCCATCGTCTATCGGTTAGGACAGTTGGTTTTCATCCAACAAAGAGGGGTTCGATTCCCCTTGGGACCGCCAAAATTTTATGAAAAAAATTGCTATTATTGAACAAATTCATAAAGATGGTTTAGATATTTTAGAAAAAAATCCTGGTTTTCATTACGAATTAATCACTGATGTTTCGGAAGAAAATTTAATTGAAAAACTTCCTGAATTTGATGGATGTACTTTAAGAGTGTCCAAGCTTAATAAAAATATTCTTAAAAATTGTCCCAAATTAAAAGTTATTTCAAGACATGGAGTGGGATATGACAATGTGGATTTAAATTATATTAAAAAAAATAATATTACCTTATTAATTACAGCTACAGCTAATGCAGTTGCGGTAGCTGAACATGTGATTTATATGATGCTTTCCATCTCTAAAAGTATAAATCGCTATGATCAAGAAGTAAGATCTGGATATTTTAAAAAAAACGCATCCACAATTGAAACGTTAGAATTATTCAAGAAAGAAATCTTGATCGTCGGCTTTGGGAGAATAGGTAAAAGTTTAATAAAAAGATGCTTAGGATTTGAAATGAAAGTTAATATTTTTGATCCTTTTGTTTCAAAAGAGATAATTTCACAATTTGGTGGTAATAAAATCGATAATTTTGATGAAGGTTTAAAAAAATGTGATTATTTATCTTTACATATACCTTTGACAGAAAAAACAAAAAATATGATTAATATTTCTAAACTTAAAATAATGAAAAAAAACACAATAATTATAAATACTTCACGCGGTGGCATAATAAATGAATTAGATTTAAACAAAGCGTTAAACGAAAATATTATTTTTGGTGCTGGTTTAGATGTGTTTGAAAAAGAACCAATTAATATTGACAATCCAATATTAAAAAATAAAAAAGTTTTATTAAGTCCGCATTCAGCCACATTTACAAATGAATGTAAATCTAGAATGTCTATCGAAACAACTAAAAATATTATTGATTTTTTTGAAAATAAATTAGATAAATCAATGATTGTAAAATTATGATTGATATAAAAAGAAAATTAAAAAATTTTGGTCCTTTAGAATTCTTGGTTTTAAGTTCACTTTCTTATGTTGTAATTATGCTTATTTGGACTGCAAGTACACGTTCGTCAGTTTTACAAAAAGCTAATGATATAAAGTCTAATCATAAGACTATTGTTGAATTCATAAATAATGAAATAAATCAATGCGGCGCTAGTGAAAAAGATTTAACTTCCTGGGGAGAAAATTGTAATTCCACATGGAACTCTTCAAATATTGTAAAATATATTTTAGATAACTTTAAATTAAACAATCCTTACAATATCGATAAACCTTTAATTCAAACTTCTCAAGATCCTAGAATTCAAGCAGAGGGTAAAGCGGGTCAATCTACTGATAAAGGAATAATTTTTGTATCGGAAAATAACTTTGATTCCGAAGTAGGTTCTGAATGGATTATTGGAACTTGTATTAAATCTCCTTGTGTTGCTGCAGGAAACAATGAATTAGTTTCAGCTTATCGTTAGTCAATTATATCAAATCCGCAATCTTTAGCGGCATTACTTAGGTATCTATAACCAATTTTAGCGAATTCAAAAGGATTTGCTTTTGCAGGATCCTGTTCAGCTTCAACAACCAACCATCCTTTGTAATTTTTTTCTTTCAAAGCTTTTAAAAAAGGTACGTAATCAATACAACCATCACCTGGAACGGTGAATGCCCCATCTAAAAAAGCTTGACGAAAAGTGCTACCATTTTTTAAAGATTTATCTAAAACTTCTTTCCTAATATCTTTACAATGAACATGTATTAATTTTTCACTAAAATCTTTAACAAGTTTAATTGAGTTGCCTTGCGCAAACAACATATGACCTGTATCAACTAATAGCTTAACGCAATCATTAGTACTTTCCATAAGTCGAGAAGTTTCATTTTCAGTTTCAATTACAGTTCCCATATGATGGTGATAGGCAATAGGCATACCTTCATCAAACATCATTTTACCTATTTCATTTATTCTTAAAATTAGTTTACTCCAATCATCATTTGAAAGTTTTGGTCTTTGAGACAAAGGAGTTTTAGGATCTCCTTGAACAGAGTTCGTGATCTCTGCAAAGACCATACACGGGGCTTTACAATCTTTAAACAGATCTAATTGAGATCTCATTAAACTAAATTCTTCTTTAGGTGAATTCTTTAAAAGGTGAGCTCCATACCAACCAGAACAAAGCTGTAAATTTTCCTTTTCTAATTTTGGTAAAAGTTCTTTTGAATCTTTCGGAAATTTTCCACCTGACTCTATTCCAGTAAAGCCAGCCTTACTTGCTTCATTCAAACACTGTTCTAAAGTAGTCTCTCCACCAAGTTCTGGCATATCATCGTTGCTCCATGCTATTGGCGCTATACCTAATTTTATAGACATAATATTTATAAAGTATTAATGTTTATTATAGGATTAATCAAGGTATTCAAAATTATATGATCAATGTCGCTCTCTTTGGTTTTGGTAGAATAGGTCAGATGCATGCTGAAAATTTATGCAAAAATAAAGAAATAAAACTTTTATATGTTTATGAGAAAATAAATAAGCTAATCAAAAAAGCTAAAAACTTATATAATTGTAAAATTGAAAAAGATTATAATAAAATATTTAAAGATAAAAAAGTTGATATAATCTTTATTTCCAGTTCTACAAATACTCATATAAAATTCATTGAAGAGGGTATAAAAGAAAAAAAAACAATTTTTTGTGAAAAACCATTAGATCTTGATATAAATAAAATTATTAATACTTTGAAAAAAGTAAAAAAATTTAAACCAAAGATTCAACTTGGTTTTAATAGAAGATATGATCCTGGTCATCATTCAATTAAAAAAGAATTATATAAAAACAAAATAGGGAAACTAGAAAAAATCATTATTACAAGTAGAGATCCAGCACCACCATCAATTTCGTATTTAAAATCTTCCGGAGGAATATTTAGAGACATGATGATACATGATTTTGATCTATGTAGATTTTACTTGGGTAAAGATGAAATAAAGGAAATACATGCTGTTGCATCTTCTTTTGAACCTTTTTATAAAAAAATTAATGATCATGAGTTAGCAGTTGTAACAATGAAATCTAAAAAAGGTGTAATTTGCGTTATTACTAATTCAAGACATTGTTCCTTTGGATACGATCAAAGAGTTGAATTATTTGGTAAATCAGGAATGTTAATTTCTGGTAATAAAAGGGAAGATTCTACTGAATATTTCAATTCAAAAACATCTAGTGCGCAAAAACCTTTTTTAAATTTTTTTATAGAAAGATACAATGATGCTTATAATTTACAACTTAAGGAATTAATTTCTCTTCATAAAAATAAAATAAAATCTAGATCAACTTTTGAAGATGGATACTTGGCACTAAAATTAGCTAACGCTGCATATAAATCATTGAAGTCAAAAAAAACCATTAAAATTTAAGTTTTTACATATACTTCAAGTTGTATAAAAAAAAGTTTATTTTGATCTTATGGATTTTTTTTGTTTTAATGATTCAAAATTAACAATCAAAATGAGGGAAATAATGAAAAAAATATACTTAACAATTGCTGCTGTAATAAGCTGGGCAATGATGTCTGTTGCTGCTCTTGCAGTTGATATTATTGTTGTGTCCCATGGACAAGCAAACGATCCGTTCTGGTCAGTTGCAAAAAATGGTGTAGATAAAGCTTGTAAAGATATGAAAATATCTTGCAAATACACTGCACCTGCAACATTTGACATGGTGGAAATGGCAAAATTAATTGATAATGCTGTTTCTCAAAAACCAAAGGGTATAGTTATCACTTTACCAGATGCTGCCGCTTTAGGTAAGTCTGTTAAAGCTGCAATATCTGCTGGTATTCCAGTAATTTCTATGAACTCTGGTTCAGATGACTACATGAAGCTAGGTATTAGTGCTCACGTTGGTCAAACTGAATTTGAAGCAGGAGTAGGTGGCGGTCAAAAAATGAAAGCTGCTGGCGGAAAAAAAGCATTATGTGTTAACCACGAAGTTGGTAACGTTGCTTTAGATAGAAGATGTGCTGGTTTCAAAAAAGGTTTTGGTGGTTCTGTAGAAATTTTAGGAACTTCAAATGACCCAACTGAAATTCAAAAAGCTGTTGCTGCTAAATTAGGTGGTGGATATGACACTATACTTACTTTAGGAGCTGGTCTTGCGGGAGAAGCTGCTCTAAAAGCTTTAGAGTCTGCTGGTAAAGTTGGAAGCATAAAACTTGGAACATTTGATATGTCTCCAGGTATGCTTAAAGCTGCTGCTGCTGGAAAAGTTGAGTTTTTAATAGACCAACAACAGTACCTACAAGGTTACTTACCTATATCTATATTTGCACAATATATGAGATATGGAACTATGCCAGCTGGTGTAGTTATGACTGGACCTGGTTTTGTTACACCTCAAAACGCTAAGAGTGTAATAAAATGGGCTGCTCAAGGTTATAGATAAAAAATATATTAAGAAGGCCTAGTGATTTATCGCTAGGCCTTTTTTTTTAAGTTTTATAAATTATGTCTACAAAATCTAAAAGTATTCAAAGTAAAACAGAATTTAATCAAGACGAGAGACTTCAAAAAGTTTCTAAACTCCGACTTTTATTGAATAGACCAGAACTTGGTGCTCTTGGTGGAGCAATACTTGTATTTATTTTTTTTGGAATTGTTGCTGGTGATACTGGAATGTTTAGTGCATATGGAATGTTAAATTTTTTAGATGTTTCTGCTAATCTTGGAATTATTGCAATAGCTGCTGCAATGTTAATGATTGGTGGAGAGTTTGATTTATCAATTGGTTCCATGATTGGTTTTGCTGGTATTTGTATAGCTATACCTGCGATATATTGGGGTTGGCCTTTATGGATGAGTATTATTTTTGCTTTTTCTATGGCTGTATTAGTAGGCTATTTTAATGGGATACTGGTTGTGCGAACAGGTCTTCCTTCTTTTATTGTAACTTTAGCAATGCTATTTATTCTAAGAGGAGCAACATTAGCACTAACAAGATTAATTACAGGACGTACTCAAGTTCCTGGTTTAAGAGTTTTAATTGATAATGACCCAATAGCTTGGATATTTGCAACTGACACATTTAAATGGTTATTCACTTGGCTGGGATCAATGAACTTGATTGATTTAAGAACTGACGGTACTCCGTTAGCAACAGGTATACCTCCCTCTGTAATTTGGTTTATCTTTTTAGCGATAATTACTACATGGATCTTAATGAAAACTAGATACGGAAATTGGATTTTTGCATCAGGTGGAGACAAAAATGGTGCTAATAATGTCGGCGTTCCAGTTGGAAGAGTTAAGATTAGTTTATTTATAGGTACCGCTGTAGCTGCAACAATATTTGCCACTATTCAGGTTTTAGATGCTGGATCAGCAGATACAATGAGAGGTACTTTAAAAGAATTAGAAGCTATCGCAGCAGCAGTTGTGGGTGGGTGCTTATTAACCGGCGGTTATGGATCGGCTATTGGCGCAGCTTTTGGTGCAATTATCTTTGGCACAGTTTCTATGGGTATATTTTACACGGACGTAGATACTGATTGGTTTAAAGTATTTTTAGGAGCAATGATGTTAATAGCAGTAATATTTAATAATTATATAAGAAGAAAGGTTACTGAAAGTAAATAATGTCAGATTATCTGGTTCAATTTAATAATATAAGTAAATTTTTTGGTAAAGTTATTGCTTTGAAAGATGTAACTATGAAATTGCGAAGAGGTGAAATTATGTGTTTGCTAGGAGATAATGGAGCAGGCAAATCAACATTAATTAAAACATTGGCAGGTGTACATAAACCTGATGAAGGTGAGGTTATATTCGAAGGTGAAAAAATTATTTTTGATAGCCCTAAAGATGCTTTAGATATTGGTATAGCTACTGTTTATCAGGATTTAGCTTTGGTTCCACTTATGAGCGTTACTAGAAATTTTTTTATGGGTAGAGAGCCCTTAAAAGGTCCACCTTTTTTAAAAACCTTTGACATAGAAAAAGCTAATAAAATTGCAGCTGAAAGAATGGGTCAAATTGGAATTGATGTAAGAGACCCGTCACAAGCTGTTGGAACCATGTCTGGAGGTGAAAGACAGTGTCTAGCTATAAGTAGGGCAATTTATTTTGGTGCAAAGGTTTTAATTTTAGATGAACCAACATCTGCATTAGGAGTTCATCAGGCTTCAGTAGTTTTAAAATATATTGTTAAAGCCGCATCACAAGGTTTAGCTGTAATACTAATAACACATAACGTTCATCACGCATATCCAGTTGGAAATAGTTTTACTGTTCTTAACAGAGGAAAAAGCTTAGGTACTTATGAGAAGAAAAATATAACAAGAGAAAAACTTTTGAGTATGATGGCTGGTGGAGAAGAATTGGATAAATTAGAAGTTGAACTCAAAGAAATGAATAGACTTTCATCTTAATAATGCAAATAGGTATAGATTTAGGCGCCACTAAAATTGAATACGTTTTGTTAGATAACAAAAATAAAGAAATAACTAGAAATAGAATTTCAACTCCCACAAATTACAAAAAAACAATTGAGTCTATAATTACAATAATCAAAAAATTAGAAAATAAAAATAATAATAATTTAAATGTTGGAATATGTCATCCTGGAGCGACAGATAAGACAACAGGGCTTATTAAAAATGCGCACAATTCACAATGGTTAAATCAAAAAAATATCGTAAAAGATTTAAAGAAAAAAATTTCGAATAATATCTATTCTGAAAACGATGCGAATTGCTTTTGTCTTTCAGAATCTTATGATGGATCAGCAAGTCATTATGAAACTGTTTTTGGAATTATTTTAGGTTCAGGTTGCGGTGGTGGTTTAGTAATTAATAAAAAAATTATTACTGGTTCTAATGGTTTGGGTGGTGAATGGAGTCTAAATCAAATGCCCGAAACAAATATTAATAATTTAAAATCAGATAAAAAAATAGATTTTTCAAATAGAGTTGAGGGATATCTTTCTGGAAAGTCTATAGAAAAAAATTTTTATTTAAAATTTAAACAAAAATTAACTGCAAAAGAAATTTTTTCTAATTATAGAAATAATGAGGTGAATGCTAAAGAATTTATAACTAATTTTAAAGAAAAACTTGCTCGATCGTTAATTATAATAATTACTACGATTGATCCGGATGCTATAGTTTTTGGTGGCGGCATATCAAACGAGATCGATTTTTTAGATGAAATAAAACTATTTACTTCAAAATTGATACATGAACCCAACTTAAAAACTGTTTTTCTTAAACCGTTGTATGGAGACGCTAGTGGTGTTAGAGGAGCAGCTTTATTGGGTAGAGAAAATTTTATTTAAGAATTTTTTTAATTCTATCTTGTGTAAATTTTGAAGGTATTTTACATTTAGTTGATAAAATTTCTGTTTTTTTTAATTTTGCTGATCTCATTATCGATTGAATAATATCCAAAACATGTAAAGACAATTCTCCATTACACATATGTTCAATTTTATTCTCAATCGCGTAAGCCATTTCTGATAAACCTGCGCCTCTATAATTTGCATTTGTTGGTGACTCGTTTGCTCTAGAACTTTGACTTTTTATATTAATCTTACCTAATTCTAAATTATGTGTTTCGTGTTCTATCCATTCACCTCCTAATTCAAGACACGTAAAAACTGATCCGCCAAACATATTTGGATCTGTTACTATAATTGATCCTTTATCTCCATATAATTCGATATGATTTCTTTGATGATCTTTAACATCAAAAGAAAGAGTCATTTGTATTAATGAATTATTGCAAAATTCTAATGTAGAAACATACGTAGTATCGCATTCGACTTTAAACTTTTTTCCTTTTCTTGGACCTATGCCAATTTCTCTTTCATCAAATACTTTTTTTGATCTACTTGTAACAGATTTTACTGGCCCTAATAATGTAACTAATGCTGAAATATAATAAGGCCCCATATCTATAACTGGACCACCTTCTTTTTCTGCAAACCATGGTTCTGGACTAGGATGGTAGGATTGAACACCAGGATAAGCAAAGATTGCATTTCCTAAGTTAATTTTCCCAATTAATCCACTTTCTATTAATTCTTTAGATTTTTGAATACCTGCTCCAAGAACTGTGTCAGGAGCACTTCCTAAATAAAGATTATTTTTTTTAGAAAGATCTAATAATTTTTTTCCATCATTAAAATCTATACATAAAGGTTTTTCACTATAAGAATGTTTGCCGGCATTGAGTGCTTTTACAGATACTTCAAAATGTGCTTTTGGTATAGTGAGATTTAAAATTATCTCAATATCTTTATCATCAAAAATTTTTTCAAGATCAGAAAATTCTATATTATTTTCTTTAGCACATATTTTTGCTGTTTCAGTGTTCAAATCTGCGCATTTAATAATCTTAATATTATTAAAATATTTTTCTGCTCTAAAATAAGTTTCAGAAATATGGCCACAGCCAACAAGACCAACTTTAAAAACTTTATTCATGAAAATTAAACACCTTTTCTTTGTTTTTTCTTACCTTCAAGATGTTCTTTTAAGGATTTTTTGTTTTCTTCTGTTGTCGGTATACCAAGTGTTGGGCTTTCCCAATAAGCAGATCCTTCTAACCATTGGTATCCATCAGTATGAATTGATATTACATAAGTTTTTTTTGATTTTTTTGCTCTTTGATAAGCTTCTTCTAATTCAGCAATTGAATTAACATGTTCACCAGCAGCACCCATGCTTTTTGCATGACCTGCGAAATCTACAGGCACAAGGTTAGGGGTCTTTGAACTTTTAAGAAGACAGTTGAATTCTTTGCCTCCTTTATATAATTGCAATCGATTAATTACGGCATGACCACCATTGTCGCAAACTATTAATATGAGTTTATTGTCAGTTATTACAGAGCTATAAATATCAGAATTATAAAGAAGATATGAACCATCTCCAACAAATGAAACAACTTCTTTATCAGGATTTGCCATTTTAATACCAAGTGCGCCAGAAATTTCATAACTCATGCAACTAAAACCCCACTCGGTCTCATGAGTGTTTAGTTCTCTTGGTTTCCAAACTTGAATTACTTCACCAACTAAACCTCCTGCAGCAGTAACAGCTATATCAGAAGGATCTGAATTTCTATAACAGGCACCAACTACTTGGGCGTAGCTTGGTAATTTTTGATTTGTCGGACCACTTTCTTTATCGACGTAAGACTCCCAATTTTTTAATTCAATTCTCGATTTTTTATACCAAGTATCATCGGCTTTCCAGCTACCTAAAGCTTGGGATAACTCTATTAAGGAGACTTTAGCATCTCCAACAATAGCTTGTGCCATATGTTTATTTGCATCAAAACGTGCAGCATTTATTGAAACTAATTTAAAGTCAGAATTTTCGAAATTAGACCAAGAACCAGTTGTAAAGTCTGCAAGTTTTGTGCCAATAGCAATGGCTGTATCAGTTTCTTTGCTCAAATTATTTGCAGCTCTACCGCCTAAGCCACCAATTGTGCCAAGGTAGTGAGAGTGGTCTTTTTTCATCGACGAATAACCCATTACTGTTTGTGTAACAGGAATATTATGTTTTATAGCAAATGCACTTAATTCATCCGTAGCATCTGAATAAAAAACACCACCTCCTGAAATTATAATAGGTTTCTTTGATTTTTTAATTAATTCTGCAGATTCTTTAATTTGAAAATCATCTGGTTTAGGTCTTCTAATTGTGTGAATTCGTTCTTTAAAAAATTCTTCTGGATAATCAAAAACTTCACCTTGAACATCTTGGCACAAAGATATGCATGCAGGACCGCAATCTGCAGGATCTAACATTACTTGAATAGCTTGTTGTAAACTTGAGATAATTTGTTCGGGTCTAATTATTCTATCGAAGTATCTGACTACAGGTTTAAATCCATCGTTTTGCGTTATTCCAGGATTATTAAAATGTTCTACTTGTTGCAATACTGGATCAGGCATTCTGTTTGCAAATGTATCTCCTGGTAAAAAAAGTATTGGCAATCTGTTACTCATTGCTACAGCTGCGGCCGTAATCATATTAGTAGAGCCAGGACCAACTGAAGAAGTAGCAACAAAAATTTGTTTCCTTCGTTTCGCTCTTGCATAAGCTATTCCTGTCAAAGCCATATTTTGCTCATGATGACCTCTCCAGGTAGGAAGATCTTTTTGATTTTCTTGAAGAGCTTGTCCTAGACAGGCAACATTACCGTGTCCAAAAATTCCAAACACACCTGGAAATAACGGTGCTTTTTTTCCATCTATAAGAGTTTTTTGAGCAATTAGAAATTTTACTAAAGCATGAGCACAAGTAAGTTGAATATTTTTCATAAATTCAATATAAACTATTTAATTAATATTCTTTATTCAACAACAATATATGTACGAAAAATACGGACAGTTTATTGACGGCAAATGGCAAAAATCTGCTAGCGGCGAAACATATGATGTAATAAATCCAGCAACTGAAGAAATTTTAGGTAAAGCATCAAAAGCAAATAGTGAAGATATACAAAAAGCTCTAAAGTCCGCAGAAAAAGGTTTAAAAATTTGGAGAGATACCTCTCCGTGGGAGCGTGCAAAAATAATTAGAAAAATTTCAGAGTTAATTAGAAAAAAATCTGATGTTTTATCTAAATGGATGACACTAGAAGTTGGTAAGCCTTTAGCTGAAGGTGCTGGTGAAGTCAGTGGTGCAGCTGATATATTTGAATGGAACTCGGAAGAAACTAAAAGAATATATGGTGAAACTAATCAAAGTCGTTTTCCTAACACAAGAATACATGTCTATTATCAACCAGTTGGCGTTGTTGCAGCTTTAATACCATGGAATTTTCCAATTATTTTAGCATCAAGAAAAATTTCAACAGCTTTAGGAGCGGGATGTTCTGTAATAGTTAAACCAGACGTAATAACACCTGGAGCAGTAATGGAATTAGTAGACATATGTAGAGAAGCTGGTGTTCCTCCGGGTGTAGTTAACCTATTATCAGGTGATCCAGCACAAGTTTCTTCTGAATTAATTTCTTCAGATATAGTTAAAAAAATATCAATCACTGGCTCTACAAGAGTTGGAAAATTGATTTTAAAACAGGCTGCTGACAAAGTTCAAAGAGTAACAATGGAATTAAGCGGTCATTCTCCCTTTATTGTTTTTGATGATGTGGATTTAAATAAAGTTACTGATATGGCTATTGCTGCAAAATTTCGAAACAATGGTCAGGTTTGTATTTCACCAAATAGGTTTTACATACACGAAAAGAAAAAAGACGAGTTTGCGAAATTAATGGTCGATAAAACCAAGAAATTAAAAATTGGAAATGGAATGGACAAAGATACTTTATTAGGCCCCTTATGCACACAACAAAGATTAGAGGGTGTAGAAAAATTAGTTGAAACAACAAAAAAAGAAGGTGGTAAAGTTTTACTCGGAGGAAAAAGAGCTGCAAATTTTAATAAAGGATATTATTTTGAACCTACTATTTTTGATGACATAAAAGATAATTTTACAATTATGAAAGAAGAACCCTTCGGTCCAATAGTTCCAATTTTAACTTTTAAAAATTTTGATGAAGTTGTTGAAAGAGCCAATAATAATGATTTAGGTCTTTGTAGCTATATTTATTCTACAGATTTAAAAATAGCCCATAAGGCATCTGAGTTAATGGAAACTGGCTGTGTCGCAGTGAATACTGCTGCCGTCGCTGTAGCAGAGGCTCCATTTGGAGGAATTAAACAAACTGGATATGGAAGAGAAGGTGGTTCAATGGCTATAAAAGATTATTTAAATATAAAATATACTCATTTCGGTATCTCTTGCGAATGAGAAAAAATAAATTAAAACAAATGTTTAAAGAAGGTAGACCAATTATTAACGGTTGGCTGCAAATACCTAGCGCTTTTTCGGCAGAGGTAATGGCACATCAAGGATGGGATTCTTGTACAATAGATATGCAACATGGCGTAGTTGACTATCCTAATGCTTTAAACATGCTTCAATCAATATCAACTACAAACACAACCCCTCTTGCAAGAGTGAATTGGAATGAACCTGGTCAAATAATGAAAATCTTAGATGCAGGCTGTTACGGTATTATATGTCCTATGGTTAGCAATAGGAAAGAAGCAGAAAATTTTATTCAAGCATGTTTGTATCCTCCAAAAGGCTATAGAAGCTTCGGTCCTATTAGGGGATTATTATATGGTGGAGCAGATTATGCAAAACACGCTGATCAGGAAATATTAAAGCTTGCTATGATTGAAACAAAAGAAGCTTTAGATAAATTAGATGAGATTTTGGATACTCCTAATCTTGATGGGATTTATATAGGACCTGCAGATTTAAGTTTAGCGCTAGGTGAAGAACCTGGTTTTGATAGATCTGAAAATACAAAAGCATTCAAAGAAATTATAAGGATTCTAGAGTCGGCGAAAAAAAGAAATTTGTTATCAGGTATTCATAATGGTTCGGTTGATTACGCGCAAAAAATGATATCCAAAGGTTTTGATTTAGTTACAATAGGTTCTGATCAAAGATTTATGAGTGCTGGTGCTAAATCATCAATAGAAAAGATTAAAGGTACAAAAAAAGAACCTGAATCAAAAGGTTATTAATTTTTGATTTATTATGTTTACATGCTCAAAACAAAGAGCATTAAACCAATAACATATGTAGGTTATACCAATAACCTAAAAAAAAGAATTAGATTACATAATTCTGGCAAAGGTGCAAAATTTACTAG
>JAOLYI010000011.1 GCA_028343315.1 Candidatus Pelagibacter sp. | reverse complement strand
ACACGCTTTCCAAGCGTGCGCCTTCAACCACTCGGCCACCTCTCCTAATTAAAATCGTCAATATATTTAATAAATTTATCAATAAATTCTTTATTTGTAGGAAGCTTATTTTTTTTCATCTCCTTTTGAATTTTTTTATAATTTTTTTTTATATTATTTAATGTTCCAAAAAAATTAATAAAATTTCTTTTTGATACAAAAATTCCTTTTTTGTCACCTATTACATGTTTAATGTCTTCAAAAACAACTACCGGACGTCTTCTTGCCAAGGCTTCAAGCAAAACCATAGGGTGGCCTTCAGTGTAAGAAGGTAAAACAAATATATTATGGTCATCATAATATTTAATAAGTTTTACTTTGCTGCTTTGTGTTTGGTGAATTCTAACGTTGCTTTGGTTGAAATTTTGTAGGTTTGAATTTTCTGCTCCAACTATGGTTAGTGAAATATCCTTTTTATTTTTTATTAAATTTAAAAGTGAAAAAATTCCTTTTTCAATTTTAAATCTTCCAACGTATAACAATTTAAAATTTTTAATATCTGTTATTCTTGGCTGTCTTAACCAAACAGAGTCTAATTGTGACGGGCTTATAATTTTTCCTTTTTTTCCCTTTAAAATATATTCTCGACAGCTAATTAAATTAGAAATAGAACAACTGACATTAAACATAAAATGATAAACTAATGGTCCAATTTTTCCTATAATTGCCTTATACTCCCCATATCCGTCGCTTCTAAGGTAAATAATTGGTTTTTTTCCAAATAATCTTAAAAAAATAGAGATTAAAAAGGTATAGGGTGTAATTGAAATAATTAAATATTTTGCACTGTCTAATTTAGTTGAGTCAATAACGCTTGAGAGATAAGAAAGTATATTAGTAAATATTTTAGTTTTCTTAATTTTTATCTCATGAGATTTTTTTTTATTTGATTTTCTTCCAAATAAATTTACTTCAAATTTTTTATTTAATCCCTCCGGCGTTGTTTTAAGGTCAATATTATCACAAAAAAACTTACCTTCTTGTAGATTAATTTTTTCATTGCTAAAAATAAATAATTTACTTTTCATCAGGAATCTTTGTTAATCTTTAATACTCCAATAAATGCTTCTTGGGGAATTTCTACTTTTCCAAATTGTTTAGATCTTGCTTTTCCTTTTTTTTGTTTTTCTAAAAGTTTTCTTTTTCTGTCAGTAGCTCCTCCACCGTGAATTTTAGTCAAAACATCTTTCTTAAAACCTTTAATTGACTCACGAGCGACTATTTTTCCACCAATGGCAGCTTGGACTGGTATCATGAAATTATGTCTTGGAATCAAGTCTTTTAATTTTTCACAAACCTGACGTCCAGTTGTTTGCGCAAAATCTTTATGTATAATCATTGCTAACGCATCGACGGGTTCAGCATTAACTAAAATTCCAAGTTTAACTAGATCTCCTTCTTTGTAACCAGAAATTTCATAATCAAAACTAGCATAACCGCTCGAAATAGATTTTAATTTATCATTAAAATCAAAAACGACTTCATTTAGAGGTAAGTCATATGACAAAACAGCTCTTTTGCCTGAATAACTTAAATTGGTTTGAATTCCTCTTTTGTCCTGACAAATTTTAATAATTGAACCTAAATATTCATCTGGAGTGATAATTGTAGACTTGATCCATGGTTCTTCTATTTTTTCTATCTGGGAAGGATCAGGCATATTAGAAGGATTTTGCAGATCTAGAATTTCACCTTTTGTTTTGTGAACTTTATAAATAACTCCAGGAGTTGTAGTAATTAGATTAACATCAAATTCTCTCTCGAGTCGCTCAGTAATAATTTCAAGATGAAGCAATCCAAGAAAACCACATCTAAAACCTAGCCCTAAGGCACTTGATGATTCTGCTTCATAAGAAAAACTAGCATCATTTAATTTAAGTTTTGCCAACCCATCTTTAAGTTTTTGATATTCAGAACTATCCACTGGAAAAAGACCACAAAATACGACCGGTTTACTAGGTTTAAATCCTGGGAGCGGTGTGTTAATCGGGTTATTTGCATCACAAATTGTATCTCCAACTTTGGTTTCGGATAAAGATTTAATACCAGTAATTATAAAGCCAATTTCTCCAGCATTTAACTCTCCAATATCAGTTGGTTTAGGAGTAAACACGCCAGCTTTTTCAATGATGTACTCTTTTTCATTAGACATTAATTTTATTTTCATATTTTTTTTTAATTTTCCATTAATTATCCTTACTAATATGACCACCCCTAAATAGCTGTCGTACCAGCTATCAACCAGCAAACATTTTAGTTTTTCTTCTAATTTTCCTTTTGGTGCAGGTAATTTATTTATTATTGCTTCCAAAATATCATCAACTCCCTCACCAGTTTTACCAGAGCAAGGAATGGCATTGGTTGTTTCTATGCCTACAACATCCTCAATTTCTGTTTTTGTTTTTTCAATATCCGAAGCAGGTAAATCTATTTTATTTAAAATTGGTATAACCTCATGATTAATTTCTAACGCTTGATAGACATTTGCTAGAGTTTGAGCCTCTACACCTTGGGTGCTATCTACAATTAAAAGAGATCCCTCACATGCCGAAAGAGATCGGCTCACTTCATAGCCAAAATCTACGTGGCCGGGGGTATCGATAATATTTAATATATAATCCTTGCCATCTTTTGCTTTATAGTTGAGTTTTACAGTTTGAGCTTTAATTGTAATTCCTCTTTCTCGTTCAATATCCATTGAGTCGAGAACTTGTTGTTTCATTTCTCGATCGGTAAGTCCTCCACATTTATGAATGATACGATCGGCAATTGTTGATTTGCCATGATCAATATGCGCAATTATTGAGAAATTACGTATTCTTTTTATATCTGACATTAGGACCTAATTGTAGCGCCAGTTTTTTTACTTACAGTATCGATAATTTTTTTACTTATTTCATCTAAATCATTTTCTGATAAAGTTTTATCGATAGCTTGTAATGTAACGCTGATTGCAACTGACTTTTTATCTTTTGGAATATTTTCTCCTTCATAAACATCAAAAGTTGATACATTTTGAATTAAATTCACATCTACTTCTCTAATAATTTTTTCTAGAGAGCCAATTTTAAAAATTTTATCTATCACGAAGGCAAAATCTCTTTCTGATTTTTGGTAATCAGAAGCTTGATAGTTTTTTTTACTTTGTCTTAATTTTTTGCTGGGTTCAGGAATATTTTTTAAAAATATTTCAAATCCAAAAATATTTTTATCTTTGCAATCTAAGTTCTTAATAATTAAAGGATGTATTTCTCCAAAATATGCTAAATGAGGTCCTTTTTCTGATTTTAAAGTTATCGATCCTGATCTTCCTGGATGATAACTGTGTTTTGTGTTGTCGCTTACAAAAAGATTTTTTTCTTCTACTCCAAGTTCGACTAAGGTTTTAATAGCATCACTTTTAATATCAAAGACGTCTACGTCTCTCTCCTTATCTAACCAACTCTTTCTATTTATCTTTCCAGATTTCAAACCTCCAACCACAATTTGTTGTTCACCCGGATTTTTTCCAAAAAATATTGGACCAATTTCAAATAAAGATAAGTCTGCGTATCCTCTATCCTGATTCTTTTTTAAATAAATTGCCAAATTTGAGAAAATTGATCGTCTTAAAACATCTAAATCTGTAGAAATTGGGTTATAAATTGGAATTTCTTTTTCACCCTTAGAAAATTGTTTATCAATCTTTGAGTCTGTAAAAGACCAAGTAATTATTTCCATATAACCTTTAGAAGCTAAAGATCTCTGAGATAAATGGAACAGTTTTTGCTTAAAATTTAAAGTATCTTGAGTTCTTTTTTTGCTTGGTTCAATTAATTCTATATTATTAAATCCTTTGATCCGAATTAGTTCCTCAATCAAATCTTCTTCCAAACTCACATCTGACCTCCAGCTTGGAACTTCTACTTTGATGGTTTTTTGACTTTTTTTACATTTAAAACCTAGAGAAGATAAAATTTTATCGATTTCGTTTGTTGTGATTGAAATGCCAATTAGTTTTTTAAATTTTTCTACTTGAAAGTTAATTACTTTATTTTTTTGGTTCATTTTTCCAATAATTTGAAAATTACTAGCTTCACCACCGCAAATTTTTAAAATTAGATCAGTCGCAAGCTCTAGTCCCTCTTTTATCGAGTTAGGATCAACTCCCCTTTCAAATCTGTATTTAGCATCAGTATTTATATTAAGTGATCTAGCAGTTTTTCTTATTGAAGATGAGCCGAAATGAGCCGCTTCTAAAAGTATATTTTTTGTATCTAATTCGGTAGAGGTAGTTGTTCCGCCAATAATTCCTCCTAAACCAAGAACACCAGATTTGTCAGAGATAACACACATGTCTCGTTTTAATTTATATTTTTTCTTATCTAATCCCTCGAACATCTCACCTTCTTTAGCGTTTCTAACTATAATTTCATTTTTTATTTTATCTGCATCATAAGCATGCAATGGTCTATTTAGATCAAACATTACATAGTTAGTAATATCCACAACAGCAGAGATTGGTTTTAAGCCTAATGTAATTAATTTATCTTTAAGCCATTCAGGACTTTCTTTATTAGTAATATTTTTTATGTAACAGCTTCCAAAGATATCACACCCTTGGTTCTTTTCTTTTGTAATTGATGTTTTAATTAGGTGTTTTATATTTTGTTTAATTTTTTTTCTCTTTAGTTGTATTAATTTTCCCACTCCTGTTGACGAAAGATCTCTAGCAATACCTCTAATGCCTAAGCAATCAGCTCGGTTAGGGGTTATCGAAATATCGATAGCTTTTTCTGATCTACTTTTAAAATAACTTTTTCCTATTTCTTTCTCTTTGTTTTTAAGTTCGATTATCCCTTCACTTTTGTTAGATAAATTGAGTTCACTTTCAGAGCAAAGCATTCCTCTCGACTCTACACCTCTTATTTTAGCTACTTTTAACTCAAAATTAGTTTTAGGTATTACAGCTCCTGGAGGCGCATAGATAGTTATCAGTCCTTCTCTAGCATTTGGAGCTCCACAAACAACTTTTAATATTTCCTTTCCTCCAATAGTCACATCACAGATCTTTAATTTATCAGCATTGGGATGTTTTTCTGCTTTTAAAACTTTAGCGATTTTAAACTTACCCATCTTCCCAGAGTTTTCTTTTACAGATTCAACTTCGAGACCGATATTTGTAAGCTGATTAATAATATCGCTTTCTTTAGCTGATGTTTTGAGATGTTCCTTTAGCCAAGGGATTGTAATAATCATTTGCTTAGCCCTCTATAATTTGTCGGAACATCCGATGGATCAAATCCAAAATGACTTAGCCATCTATAATCTGCTTCAAAAAAAGCTCTTAAGTCATTGATTCCATATTTTAACATCGCCAAACGATCAATACCTATTCCAAAAGCAAATCCTTGATATTTTTTTGTGTCTATTTTTACATTTTTTAAAACATTAGGATGCACCATTCCACATCCTAAAACTTCTAACCATTTGTCTCCGTCGCCAATAACAATTTTTCCTTTTTCAATTTTATATCCAATATCAACTTCTGCTGATGGTTCCGTAAAAGGAAAATGACTTGGTCTAAATCTCATTTTTACATCTTTGACCTCAAAAAATTCTTTTATAAAATAATCAAGGCAACCTTTAAGATGTCCCATTGTAATACCTTTATCTATGTGGAGGCCTTCAAGCTGATGAAACATTGGAGCATGAGTCTGATCACTGTCACATCTGTAAGTTCTTCCGGGTGCAATTATTTTAAAAGGAGGTTTGTTTGATAGCATTGTTCTAATTTGAACTGGCGATGTATGTGTTCTAAGCAGTAATTTTTTATTTTCTTCTAAATAAAAAGTATCATGCATATCTCTTGCAGGATGTTCTTCTGGTGTGTTCAATGCTGTAAAATTATTATATTCAGTTTCGACGTCTGGTCCTTCAGCTACTGAAAAACCTATTTCTGAAAAGATCGAAGATATTTCATCAATAACTTGTGAGACTGGATGAATTTTGCCTTGGCGGTCAGGTCTAATAGGTAGTGTGACATCAACTTTTTCATTTTTAAGTTTTTCATTAATTTCATTAGTTTCTATCTCTAGATCTTTTTGCTCTAACTGACGTGTAAGATCATCTTTAATCTTGTTTAAATTTGAAGCAAACTCTCTCCTTTTTTCTGGATTTATAGAGCCTAGTGATTTGAACTGTTGAGTAATTTGACCATTTTTTCCAAAAAATTCTGTCTTAATATTTTGAAGATCTTCTTTTGTTTTTACGGAGTCAATCTTTGCATTAAATATTGAACTTATTTTATCTAAATCACTCATTAGGTAATTGATTTTTTATATTAAGTTGAGATTAAATCAAAGGCCCTTTTAATTAAGGGAAGATTGAACCTTTTTTATTACAGATTTAAAGACTTCAGGATTGTTATACGCAAGTTCTGCTAGAACTTTTCTGTCCAACTTAATTTTTGACTTTGCAAGACCATTAATAAATCTTGCGTATGTTAAACCTTCTGCTCTAACGCCTGCATTAATTCTTTGAATCCATAAAGATCTAAATTCTCTTTTTTTGGCTTTTCTGTCTCTATAGGCATATTGCATCGCTTTTTCCATCGCTTGACGAGCAATACGAATAGTGTTTTTTCTTCTTCCTCTTTGTCCTTTTACTGATTTTAAAACTTTATTATGTTTTGCTCTACTAACTACACCTCGTTTTGTTCTGGCCATATTATCCTCTTAAATTATACGGCATATACGATTTAACAATTTTTGAGTCTTGTTTTGTCATTATAGTAGTGCCTCTTTGTTTTCTAATTTGTGAATTTGTTCTTTTAATCATACCATGTCTTTTACCAGCTTGGGGCATTTTTATTTTACCAGAAGCGGTGAATCTAAATCTTTTTTTTGCTGAGCTTTTTGTTTTAAGTTTTGGCATAAAATATTTTGGACTTATATAGGCATTAATAAATCTTTACAAGATGCTATTATGGGTGATTTACAATGGTTGAATAATCATCACCATTTGCCGACCTTCAAATTTTGGCTTACTTTCAACTTTAGCAACATCTTTGGTTTCTTCAATAATTTTATTCATCAAATCTTTACCAAGATCAGTATGTTGCATTTCTCTACCTTTAAATTTAACTGTAAATTTAACCTTATCACCTTTTGTAATAAATTTTTTGGCATTTTTAATTTTAAAGTTATAATCATGAGTTTCTGTGCCAGGTCTTAGTTTAATTTCTTTAAGAGAAACTATTTTCTGTTTTTTTTTAGCTTGATTGGCTTTTTTTTGTAAATCATACTTATATTTACCCATATCCATTATTTTACATACTGGAGGATTTGCATTGGGAGAAATTTCGATTAAGTCTAAACCTTCTTGTTTTGCTAGCTCAATAGCTTTGTTTAACGGCATTGCACCAAGGTTACCTCCGTCGCTTCCAATGACTTGAACATCTAAAGCTCTAATTCTCTCGTTAGCCTTAGGTCCTTGAGGCTTGCTTCTTCTTTGAAAATAGTTGGGTTTAAAGTTTGACACTTAATTTAAAGGCAACTTATTTGAGGTAAGCATATTATTTATTAAATCTTCTCTATTCATTGTTTCTGGTTTATCTGAACCTAATTTTCTAACTGTAACTGTGTTTTCTGCCACTTCTTTTTTGCCGCAAACAATTATAAATGGAACCTTTTCAAGAGAATGTTCTCTAACTTTATAATTTATTTTTTCATTTCTTAAATCCATTTCACATTTTATACCTTCTTTAAATAGATCTTCAAATAACTTTTTTACATAATCATTATTTTCTTCAGCTATAGGACATACAACAGCCTGTACTGGAGATAACCAAAAAGGTAATTTACCAGCATAATTTTCTATTAAGATTCCTATAAACCTTTCTAAAGAACCAAATAATGCTCTGTGTAACATTACCGGGACTTTTTTATTGCCATCTTTAGCAATGTATGTTGCGCCTAGTCTATTAGGTAAATTTAAATCTACTTGTAGGGTTCCACATTGCCAATCTCTTCCAATTGCGTCTCTTAAAACAAATTCAATTTTAGGTCCATAAAAAGCTCCTTCTCCTTTATTAATAGTATATTCTAATTTGGACTGTTTTATTGCTGAAAGGAGTGCTGCCTCTGATTTATCCCATACACTATCATCACCTACTCTTTTTTCAGGCCTATCGGAATATTTTAAAATTACTTTTTCAAATCCTAAATCTTTATAAATTTCTAAAATTAGATTGGTAACGCTTAAGGACTCTTGGGTAATTTGATCTTCTGTACAAAATATATGTGCATCATCTTGTGTAAATGCTCTTACTCTTAGTAGTCCGTGTAAAGCTCCAGAAGGCTCGTATCTATGTACTTTACCAAACTCGGATAACTTTAATGGTAAGTCTCTGTAACTTTTTAAACCTTGATTAAAAACTTGAACACATCCTGGACAGTTCATTGGTTTTACCGCAAATGTTTTTTCATCTGGTGTTTCAGAGGTAAACATGTGTTCTCCAAATTTATCCCAATGACCAGATTTTTCCCAAAGAGTCTTATCTAACAGCTCAGGTGTATTAATTTCTTTGTATCCCGCAAGTCTTTGCTTTGCTCTCATATATTCTATTAACCTTTGAAATAATAGCCAGCCTTTCTCATGCCAAAATACAGCACCCGGACTTTCTTCTCTAAAATGAAATAAGTCCATTTCTTTTCCAAGTTTTCTATGATCTCTTTTTTCAGCTTCTGCTAATCGGTGCAAATAATCGTCAAGCTCTTTTTTTGAGCTCCAACAAGTTCCATAAATTCTTTGAAGCATCTCATTATTTGAATCTCCTCTCCAATACGCACCCGAAACTTTAGTTAGTTTAAAAGCTTTGCCAATTTTTCCAGTTGAAGCTAAATGAGGACCTCTGCAAAGGTCATGCCATTTACCATGATGATATATTGAAACCTCTTCGTCAGAAGGAATACTCTCTATAATTTCTGCCTTGTATTTTTCACCAATATCTAAAAAATGCTTTACAGCATCATTCCTTTTCCACACTTCTCTATAGGTTTTTTCATCTCGGTCTACTATCTCTCCCATTTTTTTTTCAATTTTGTTCAAGTCCTCTTCAGTAAAAGGTTCTTTTCTTGAAAAATCATAATAGAATCCGTTATCAATTACTGGACCAATTGTAACTTGAGTTCCTGGATAAAGTTCTTGAACAGCCATTGCTAAAATATGAGCAGCGTCGTGTCTTATTACTTCTAAACCTTCTTTATCTTTGGGCGTTATAATTCTAACCTTTGCATCTTTTGTGATTTGATGGCTTAAATCTTTAAGACTACCATCTACTTCCATGATAAGTGCTATTTTTTCAAGTGATTTACTAATTTTTTTTGTTAAATCAAAACCATTGATTGATTTTTCAAAATCTATTTTTTTTCCGTCTAATAATTGAATTTGTGGCATTAATTTTCTATTAATTTTTTGTATTCTTTTAAATTAGATTGACACATTGTTTCAACATCAAATTTTTTAGCAATGTTTTTTCTACCTTCATTTCCCATTGATTTCAATTCTTCTGGGGATAATTGAATAACAGTATTTAAACTTTTGGCAAGTTCTCTTGGGTCATCATGCTTGTATAAAAAACCAGTTTTTTTATTAACAATTGTTTCTTTTGACCCCCCAATGTTGCTTGCAATAATTGGTTTTCCCATGGATTGAGCCTCAACTGAAATTCTACCAAAAGCCTCGGGTTCTATTGAAGATGAAACTACCACATCAGCTAAAGAATAAGCTAAGGGCATTTCTTCACAGTGCGAAACAAATTTTATTTTTTTATTTAAATTATATCTTGCAACTAAATTTATTAATTTTTTTTTATATACTTTTCTTCCTTGATCTGACCCAAGTATTATAGCTTGAAAATTAGTAATATCATAATCTTCAATTAATATATTTAATGACTCAATAAAATTTTCTTGCCCTTTCCAATAAGTTAATCTTCCTGGTAAAAGTATTGTAAAATTATTTGAAAATAAATCCCACTCCTTTTTAAGTTTTTCTTGTTTAAGTATTGAGATATTTTTTGAATTATAATAGTCAATATTTATACCTCTAAAAATTACCCTAAGTTTTTTTTCTTTGCTGAGATATTCATTGTAATTATCATTGATATGGTTAAAAATAAAATTTGATCCAGCAATAGTTAATTTTGACCTAAGCATTATACTGTTATAAAATTTTTTAAGATTGCTTTTAAAATTATATGTTCCATGAAAAGTTGTAACAAAAACTCGATTTGTTAAAAAAGAGGCGATATAAGATGTCCATGCTGGAGCCCTGCTTCTCGCGTGAACGATGTTTATCTTATAAAAGATAATATAGATTGCTAGAACTAAAGAGTTAAATATTATTAATACTGGATTTTTAGAATGAACAGGTAGTCTTATAATTTTAACCTTATCCTTTTTTACAAATTTTAATAACTCTCCTCCAGAAGTAGCTATAAAAGAACCACATTCATTTTCTGCAAGATAATGAGCAATATCATAACAGCCAGTTTCTGCACCGCCATATCCAAGCTTAGGTATAACTTGAAGAACATTTAATTTAGTAGTCATGTAATTTGTTATATAATAGCACTAAAATATTCTTATATGAAAAAATTCAAATACTTAAAAATTTCAAAGACAAAAAAACTGAGATTTTTAGACAATTATTATAAAAACAAACTTTATATAGTTTTTCTTCCTGGCTTTATGTCGGATATTGATGGAAAAAAACCTCGAACTTTTAAAAAATATGCAATTAAAAATAAATTGGGTTTTTTAGCTATTGAGTATTCTGGACACGGTAAATCGTCTGGTAAATTCACAAAAGGAAATATAACTGCATGGTCAAACGATGTTAAAAATTCAATTAAAAGAATTGTAAAAAAAAATAAATTTATACTTGTTGGTTCTAGCATGGGAGCATGGATCTCTTTAAATCAATTTAAATATTTTAAAAATCAAATTGCAGGTTTTGTTGGTATAGGTTCAGCGCCTGAATTTCTTGAAAGACTAATGTGGAAAAAGTTTCCAAAAAAAAATAAGAATGAAATTATTACTAAGGGATTTAGTATTATTAAGAATGGAAAATATGAGTATCCTATCACCGCACAACTAATTAAAGATGGAAGAAAAAATAAGATCTTATCTAAAAAAATAAGATCTAGAATTAAAGTAACAATGGTTCATGGTAGCAAAGATAAAGTTGTGCCGGTATCCTTTTCAAGAAAAGTTCTTTCGGTGTTTCCAAATGCGCAAAAAAAGTTAGTAATAATAAAAAACGGGGACCATAGTTTATCAAATCAAATTTCTTTAAAAAAAATAATTAAAGAATTAAAAAGTGTTGTTAAAGATATAATTTAGTCCTTCAACATAAGTTGGGTACTTTAATTTGTGATTAAAAAATTCTCTCATTTTTTTATTATCTATTTTTTTTGAATCTTTATAAAAATTTCTTAACATTTCGCTCTCTATCTCATTGATTTCTAAAGTTTTAGGCTTATCAATTCCTAGCAATTTGACACCGTACATGGTGACTTCTTCTGCGGAAGCAGGTTGATTATCTGAAATGTTATAGATTTCTTTTTTTTTGAAATTATTTAAAGAGCTAATTAAAACATTTGCAATATCTTCCACATGAATACGCGAAAAGAAATGATTTTTTTTATTTATTATCTTAGCTTCTCCCGACTTTAATCTATTTAAAATATTATATTGATTTGAATAAATTCCTGATAATCTAAAAATCTGAAATGGTAAATCAAATTTTCTAGCTAGCTCCATCCATTCTTTTTCAACTTTAAGTCTTTCAATACCATTTGATGAGGTTGGTTTAGTTTCACTATTTTCATTAACCCATTCGCCATTATGATTTCCATAAACACTTGTTGCAGAAAGATAGGTTATCCATTTAAATTTGCTTGACTTAAAATAATCTTTAAGATTTTTAATAACAATATCAATTCCATTAATTGGAGCTATAGATAGAAGAACATGATCTGCTTCCTCAAATCTTGATAAAAATTTCTTATCAAAACCTTCTTCTGAAAACTGAAAACTTTCATAATTTATATTTTCAAACTCTTTAGTTTTAGATTCTTCTCTTGATGTAGTTATTAATTTAAAAGCAGCTCCTTGATCTTTTAGTTTTTTAATAAAGTTTTTTGCTACTTGTCCAAAGCCAAAACAAATAATATTTTTTGTACTCATTTAACTAGCCTTTTTAACGGAAGATTTAAGACTAATTGGATTTTCTAATTTATCTAGCATTTCTATAGGGCAAATTTGTTTGAATTTTTTAAGTTCATTATTAAAATCATTTAATATTTTCTGAGCTATTTTTGAATTTGTTTCTTTGACAAAAATATTCAAACTTTCTTTTAAAAAATTTTTCCAGTAATCTGTCTCAACTTTTTGCCAAATTATCGAAACTGGGTTAGCAAAATCTTCAAATGTATTATTATCATCATAAACAAATGCCATACCCCCAGTCATACCTGCTCCAAAATTATCACCTACTTCTCCCAATATAATAGCAGTTCCACCAGTCATGTATTCACAACCATGGGCTCCACATCCTTCGACAATTGAAAAGCTTCCAGAGTTTCTAACTGCAAATCTTTCTCCCGCTTGACCTGATGCAAATAATTTTCCTGAAGTTGCTCCATAAAGAACGGTATTTCCTATGATTGTATTTTCATTAGAAACTAATGAATTTTTTGAAGATGGATACACAACAATAGTTCCTCCTGATAATCCCTTTCCAACGTAATCATTACAATCTCCTTCAACGGTAAGCTTGACTCCTTTAGTTAAAAAAGCCCCAAGCGATTGTCCTGCCGAACCCTCCAGTTTAATTTGAACAGTATTTTCTTTTAATTTATTGTTACCAAATTTTTTATATATGTGATGAGAGAGCCTTGTTCCTACAGATCTTGAAGTATTTTGTATCTCATATTTAAACTTGTTTACTGATTCTATTTTAATCTTTTCTTTTATCTCAGACCAAATCTTTTCATCAAGAGTATCGGGAACTACATTAATATGTTTATCTTTACAGTATCTCAGGTTTTCTCCTGGATCTGCCTGAACTAATAAAGGATTTAAATCTAAATCATCTAAGTTAGATGCCCCTTTATTTACCTGGGTTAATAAATCTGTTCTTCCGATTATATCGTTGATTGACTTAAATCCAAGAGAAGCGAGAATTTCTCTTACTTCAGTTGCGGCAAACTTAAATAAATTTACAACCTTTTCTGGAGTGCCAGTAAATTTTTTTCGTAAAGCTTCATCTTGACTACAAACTCCAACCGGACATGTATTTGAGTGACATTGTCTTACCATTATACATCCCATAGCAACTAAAGATGATGTTCCCATTCCATACTCTTCTGCACCCATCATTGCTGCCATCACGATATCTCGGCCAGTTTTTAATCCTCCATCCGTTCTTAGAGTAACGTTATGTCTTAAATTATTTAAAGTAAGAATTTGGTTCGCTTCTGTTAAACCCATCTCCCAAGGAATACCTGCATACTTAATGCTAGTCTGAGGGCTTGCGCCAGTTCCGCCAGAGTGACCTGAAATTAAAATAATATCTGCTTTTGCTTTAGCTACTCCTGCTGCTATTGTTCCAATTCCAGTTGAAGCAACCAATTTAACTCCAACTCTCGCACCTGGATTGATTTGTTTTAAATCATAAATTAGTTGCGCTAAGTCTTCTATAGAATAAATATCATGATGTGGTGGTGGTGATATTAAAGTTACACCTGGTGTCGAGTGTCTTAAACGTGCGATTTCTTTTGTAACCTTAAATCCTGGAAGTTGTCCACCCTCACCAGGTTTAGCTCCTTGAGCAATTTTTATTTCTATTTCATTAGCGTTATTTAAATAATCAACTGTTACTCCAAATCTTGCAGATGCAATTTGTTTTACTCTTGAGTTTGCGCTGTCCCCGTTAGATAACACTTTAAACCTTTTAGCATCCTCACCCCCTTCTCCACTACAGGAAGCGCCTTTAATTCTGTTCATTCCCATTGCTAAAGTTTCATGAGCCTCAGCTGATAATGCTCCATGAGACATGCTTCCACTTCCAAATCGTTTTAAAATTTCATCAATAGGCTCTACTTCTTTAACATCGATAGGTTTTCTTTTTTTTTTAAATTCTAGCAAGTCTCTTATATTGATTGGTGGTAAATTATGAATTCCAGCTGAATACTTTTTATATAATTCATATGAGCCGCTACCTACAGCGCTTTGTAGTAAGTGAATGAGTTTTCCCTGGTATTGATGGTCTTCTCCGCTTTTCCTATATCTATACAACCCACCTATAGGTAAAGTGAATACATTTTTTGCATTAAACTTTTTATGAAGTTCTTTAATCTTTTTCTCAATTCCAATTATACCAATTCCTGAAATTCTTGAAGACATGCCAGGAAAATAATCTGAAACTATTGCTCTGCTTAATCCTACTGCCTCAAAATTACATCCACCTCTATAAGAACTAATTACCGATATACCCATCTTTGACATTATTTTTAAAAGACCAGCATCAATTGATTTTTTAAATTTACTTACGCATGTTTCAAAATCAGATTTACCAAATAGTTTCTTTTCAAATCTTTGATAAATACTATCTATTGCAAGATATGGACTCACAGTTGTAGCTCCTACACCAATTAAAATAGCAAAAGAGTGGGTATCCATAGTGTCAGAGCACTCAACATTAAGAGAACAGTAACCTCGTAAACCATGTTTTACTAAGTGAGAGTGGACTGCTCCGACAGTTAATATACTGGGAATGCTTGCTTTTTGACTAGAAATATTTTTATCAGATAATACTAAGCAAGTACTTCCCTCTCTAACAGCTGTTTCTGCCTCTTCTCTAATTAACTTGATTCTTTCTTTGAGCGACCCCTCAATATCAAAAGTACAGTCAATTACTTTTATTCTTTTTGAAAAAAATTTTTTAAATTTTTTAAATTGTGAGTTGGTAAGTATAGGGCTATCTAAAACATAAATATTATCTTCAGTTAAATTGTCAAAATCTAAAATATTGCCTAGATTTCCAAATCTTGTCTTTAGACTCATAACTTTATTTTCTCTAAGAGAGTCTATTGGAGGATTAGTAACTTGGCTGAAGTTTTGTCTAAAATAATGAGAGACAGGTCTAAAGTGACTCGATAAAACTGCAACTGGGGTGTCATCACCCATTGAGCCTGAAGCTTCTTTACCTTCTTCGGCCATTGGATGTAGTATCAACTCCAAATCTTCTATGCTTAGTCCTGACAAGTATTGTCTTTTTCTTAAGTCTTCGCTCAAAAAATTTGGCTTTTCATCTTCAGATGAAATTTTTTTCTCTAAATCAATAATTTGTTTATTATATTTTTTATAATCTTTTGCCAAAAGATCTTTTATCTCTTTATCTTTAAATAATTTTCCTTTTTTTAAGTCAATTGCAATTATTTGACCTGGACCAAGTTTTCCTTTCTCAATAATATTTTCCTCTGGAATTTTAATCATTCCAGTTTCTGAACCCACAAAAAATAAATCATCAGAGGTGATTGTGTATCTAAGAGGTCTTAATCCATTTCTATCGGAAGAAGCCAAAACCCACTTAGCATCAGTTGCACAAATGGCTGCCGGCCCATCCCATGGTTCTATCGTGCTATTAAGGAAATTAAATAAGTCTTGGTGGTTTTTTGGAACTGTTTTACTTCTCTTTGACCACGAGTCTGGGATCATCATCAATTTAATTAATGGTGCTAATTTTCCTGAATGAGTTAAAAGTTCAAAAACATTGTCAAGTGCGCCAGAGTCCGAAGAGCTTCTAATTACTGGCTTTAAATTTTTTACATCTTTAAAAAGAGAGCTAGACATGTCTTGCTCGTGAATTTTCATCCAGTTTATATTTCCTTTAACTGTATTAATCTCACCATTGTGCGCCAAGGTTCTAAAAGGTTGAGCTAAATCCCAACTAGGGAAGGTATTGGTAGAATATCTTTGGTGAAATATCGCAAATCTTGAAGTTAGCTTTTCATCATGAAGATCTGGATAAAACTCGGATAACATTTCAGCTAGAAACATGCCTTTGTAAACAATGGATCTTGAGCTAAAAGAACAGATGTAAAAATCTTTGATTTGCTTATCTCTGGAAACTTTTTCAATTTTTTTTCTTGTTTCAAATAAATCTCTTTCGAGATCATTAGTTTGCAGCGTCTCGTTTTTTTTAAACATAACTTGAGCAATTTCTGGACGATTTTGATCAGCTGTTTTCCCTAGAACGCTCGGATTAATTGGAACTTGTCTCCAACCATATATGTAATAATTTTCATCTAATAACGCAGACTCAATAATCTCTCTGCATTTTTCTTGTTCGGAATAATCTGTTCTAGGAAGAAAGATCATTCCCACACAAATTCTTTTATTTTCGTCAAGAGTGTGTCCCGTTGATAAAATTTTTTCTTTAAAGAAATCTGGCGCTATCTCAATTTGAATTCCTGCTCCGTCACCAGATTTACCATCAGCATCTACTGCGCCTCTGTGCCAGATGGCTTTTAATGCTTCAACTCCATATTCAACAATTTTTCTAGATTTTTTTCCATTCGTGGAAGCGATCAACCCCACTCCACAAGCGTCATGCTCCATTTCTTGGCTGTAATTAAAACTTTTTTCTAAAATTTTTTTATTTTTCTTATAATTATCCATTTTAATTATGCAGCTTTTACCGATTTATTTTTAGATATTTTCAATTGTAAATATTTTTCAATTTGAGCAGCAACGTCACGTCCATCTCTAATTGCCCATACCACAAGTGAAGCACCTCTAACAATATCTCCAGCGGCAAATACTCCGTCTAAATTGGTTTGCATAGTTTTTAAATCAATTTTTATTGTGCCCCATTTAGAGATAACAAGTTCTTTAGCGTTGAATAATTTTGGCAATTCTTCAGGATCAAAACCCAAAGATTTAATTACAAGATCAGCAGGAATTTTATATTCAGAACCTAACTCTATTTCTGGTTTTCTTCTTCCGCTCGTGTCAGGTTCGCCTAGTTTCATCTTATTTATTTCAATTGCCTCTACTTTTTTTTCTCCAATAAATCTTTTAGGGCTTGTAAGCCAAACAAATTCAACCCCTTCTTCAATAGCATTTTCTACCTCTCTTGCTGAGCCTGGCATATTCTTTCTATCTCTTCTGTATAAACATTTTACAGATTTTGCTTTTTGTCTAATAGAAGTTCTTACACAGTCCATTGCCGTATCACCTCCACCGATAACTACAACATTTTTTCCTTCTGCGTTTAATGTTCCATCGTCAAATGATCTTACCTTATCGCCTAAACCTTTTTTATTTGATGCAGTTAAAAATTCCATAGCCGGAAAAATATTTTTTAATTTATTTCCTGGTACATCTATTTCTCTTGCTTTATAAACTCCTGTTGAAATTAAAATTGCATCATGTTTTTCTCTCAATTCATGTAAAGTTTGATCTTTGCCTATTTCAAAATTTTGCACAAATTTAATTCCAGTTTCTTTTAGTAGTTTTGTTCTTCTTTCAACCACATACTTTTCTAGTTTAAAGTTTGGTATTCCATAAATCAAAAGGCCTCCCGGTCTATCGTATCTGTCATAAATAGTTACTTGATATCCTGATTTTCTCAGTTCTTCAGCACAAGCCATTCCTGCAGGGCCCGCTCCTATTATTCCAATTGACTGTTTAAGTTCTCTTTTTACTTTAAAAGGTTTAACCCAGCCTTTTTCCCAAGCTGTATCTGTAATATATTTTTCTATTGACCCTATAGTAACTGTTCCATGGCCAGATTGTTCAATAACACAATTACCCTCGCACAATCTATCTTGGGGGCAGATCCTGCCACACACTTCTGGCATGTTATTAGTGCTTTGAGAAACTTCGTAAGCCTCTTTAAGTCTACCTTCTGCTGTTAGCTTAAGCCAGTCAGGAATGTTATTTCCTAAAGGACAGTGAATTTGACAAAAAGGAACTCCGCATTGTGAACATCGGCTTGATTGCTCAGTGGCTTTATTAATAATGTAGTCTTTATAGATTTCACTAAAGTCACCTTTTCTTATGGCTGTGCTTCTCTTTTCTGGCGT
>JAOLYI010000010.1 GCA_028343315.1 Candidatus Pelagibacter sp. | reverse complement strand
TTCTTTTTTTATCTAAAAATATATTTTTGAATATCTCTTTTTTTGCCAAGTTTTTATTAAATTTTTTTGGGAAATTTTTTAAGCTAGTTGGTAAATTGTATTGAGATAATAAATCAGATAAAAATTTAAATTTTTTACTTCTTCCTTCAGAATAATATATTTCACATAACATTCCTATTCCAACTGCTTCACCATGCCTAATTATATCATTATTTTTTGTTTTAACGGACATTTCTATAGCGTGCGCAAATGTATGACCAAAATTTAAATTTAATCTTTTAGAGTTTTCGTAAATATCATTTTTAAAAAATTTAATTTTTGTTTTTAAAGAAAGTTGAATTAATTTTGACATAAATCTAAAATCTCTAGAAAGACATTTCTGTTTATTATTAATAAGCATTTTAGTAATGATATTATTATCAATGACCCCGGCCTTTATAATTTCTGGTATACCGGCTAAAAACTCCCTTTTTGGTATAAGGTTAATAACATTTTTTGATATAAAAACTGTTCGGGGATGATAGTAGCTGCCGAGAGAATTAATTATATTTTTATAATTTATTCCTGTTTTACCTCCTATGCAGCTATCTACTATAGCTGTCATAGTAGTTGGTATGTGAAAATAAATTAATCCTCTTAAATATAACGAGGCCGCTAAAGCGCAAACATCACCTATAACACCTCCCCCACATGAAATTATCACTGATCTTTTTGTAAAATTTTTTTCAATTAATTTATTAATAATTTTAAATAAAAATTTTTCATTTTTATTTTTTTTACTTGCTTCAACTTTTACAAAAGTAATATCAAAATTTGTTTGTCGTAAATCACTTATTAAATATTTGGTAAATTTTGAACCTAAATTTTTGTCTATAATTACCATCATTTTCTTATCTGAATAAAGTTTTGAAAGATCTCTTTTAATTTTAGGAGATTCTTTATCATGGCAAAAAACAACTCTGTGATTTAGATCATTAATTTTATAAGATATATTCATTTTTACATTCTTTAATTTCTTGAATAAGCTAAAGTTAGAGGCAATAGATATCTTTCAAAATTATTTTTCGAAGAATTTTCTTGAAACATCTGCCCTCTTTTTTTAACACAATATTCATATACACCAGCTATGCTTTTTTTTACCTTTATATTTGGCCAAATTTTATTGGAAAAAACGTCAATATTTTCATTATCCGGAATATGATAAATTTTAACTCCATATTCAAGAGTTTGTATAGAAACCCCAGTTGCAGAACCAAAAATAAAGGAACAATTTTTTTTCAATTTTTTAGAAAATTTATTTTTGTATTTCTTAATTTTTTTTCTTAATTCAATTGCAAACTCTTTATGTATATCGCTGTTTTTATTTAATGGATGAATTCTTAATTTGAAATAATTAATAGATTTATTAGCTGCACTATTTAAAAATACATCAAAACTATTTAAATATTTTTTAAAACTTGTTATTTCGTATGGTACAAAAATAAAACCCCCGTAATTTTTTATATTACTCTTTTGAAATCTCAAAGATGGAATTATAGATATTTTTTTATTTGGCCAATTTAAAAATTTCTTTAAAACATTTTTTTGATCTTTGCCTGAAACAATTAATTTATCAATTAAATTTAATCTATATATTAAATCTAACTGCAATGGCCAGCCAGCACAATGCAAGTAACAAATTACTTTTGTTTTAAAATTAATTTTTTTGACCTCTTTAATAATTCCGTGTTGAAATGGTATTCCTTCGTAATTCAAAATTAAATTATTAATTTTTGTATTTTTGAATAATAGATAAAAAATTCTTCTTACTTCCTTCATAAAAACATACATATTTGAAGTCTCATGGGAGAGTTTTCTAAATGAAAAAAAATTTCTTGAAATAACGTTTAATAAATAATTCAACAAGTAGAAAATGCTAAACGAATTCTTGTGTTTTTTTTTTATAACAAATATATTTTTATTTAGATTTGCAGGCTCAAAATTATCAAGTGAGACTAAAAACCAGTATGAACCTGTGTTCCTAGAGGAGGTCTTAAAATAATCATCATAAAATGAACCATCATTTTTAAAATTTTTTTTTTTACAATATGAAATAATTAAATTATTAACTTCATTTTTTTTTATGCTTTTTTTTTTACAAAATAAATCGTGATGAAAAGAAATAGAAAATAAATCTTTAACTGAATTAATAAAAGAACTAAAATTTGAAGAATTAGTTAAACTTTTAAGTTTAAAATAACCGGGTGTTAGAGCCCAAGTTGTAATAAAACATTTAGGACTTAGTGCGATATCTACACCTGTTTTTTTACAATTTATTAAATATTTTTTAACTAATTTTATAAGTCTAATTTGTTCTTTAAAATGTTCTTTCATTTAAAATATTTGTTTAAAACTGTAATCACTTTTTTCATTTCGTTTTTTGGGCCTAGAGTAATTCTTAAATAATCTTCGTATCCTATGACGCCAGGACCTTTTCTTGTTAGAATCTTTCTTTTTTTCAATTCAGCTTCTATCCTATTTTTTTTTGTACTTAATTTTATATGTATAAAATTTGCATAGGTTTTGAGAAAAGGTATCTTAATTTTTTTAAGTTCTTTTTCAAAAAATGATTTTCCAATTAAAGTTTGATTAATATAATCTTTTACATATTTTTGATTTTTCAATAAAAATAAAACTGCTTTTGAGGCTGCAGAATTTATTTCATACATTGGCTTATATTTATACAATTCAAATATCAATTTTTTATTTGAAATTAGATATCCAGCTCGTAAACCTGCTAGGCCAAATGATTTTGAAAATGTCCGTAAAATTATTAAATTTGAAAATTTTTTAATTAATTTTAAATAGGAGGGACGATAAAAACCTTCATATGCTTCATCGATTAAAACAGGTATGTTTAGTCTGTTAGATTTCTTTAAAATATTAATAATTGACGCCTCTTCTATTATAGTGCCAGTTGGACTATTAGGATTTGCAAGTATTACTAAAGAAATATTTTTATTTATCTTTTTATAAAGCTTATCAAAATCTAATTTAAATTTTTTATTATAATTTATTTTGATTTGTTTTATATTAAATAGCTTTGAATAGACTTCTACCATGCCAAAAGTCGGTTCTAAAGTAATTATTTTTTTATTCTTATTTGTGCAAAAGTACTCAAAACACATTCTTATTCCAAACTCTGATCCTGCGGTTAAAATAAAATTTTCTTTACTTAATTTATTTATTTTTGATAATTGTTTATAAATTTTTCCAGTTTCTGGATAAGCGGTTAGATCAAACGAATCTAATTGAATATTATTAATAATTTTATTTGTAAAATTTGAAACTCTTTCGTTTTTATCTAGTCTTAAATAATTTTTTCTAGATGATAAAGATATTTTATCTCGTCTTAAGCTAGCAATCTTTTTTATTTTCATAAAGAAATTAATTTTTATGTTTTTGCCAAGCTTTTGAATGTTTTGAACCAATCAAAGTTCCTGCAACATCGCAAACATTACATGGACTAATGCTTCTATCTGAGTTGTTTAATTTTTGTCTAGCCTCCATATACTTGTCTGATAACCAAATATCTTTAAAGGATTGATTGTTTAGATTTCCTAAAACGTTTTTTTTCCCCCAATCATGTGAGCACATTAATACATCGCCATTATAGTCTAAAAAAAATTTATAACTTGGATAAAAACATTTTTGTTTTATTTTTTCTTTTTGTGGAGCAATTTTATATTCCGCATTTTTAAGCATTCCCCCTCTATTACTTAAAGTAATTCCAAAATCTTGTTCTTCTGGTAAATATCTTTTTCTTAAAACATACTGATAATCATTCAAATTTAAATCTTCTCCAAGTTTTTTAAACTTAAAATACTGTTCTTCACCATCGTACAAACTTATCAACATTCTATCTAAGCCATGATCGTAAATTTTTAATAATCGTTCTGCGTTTAAAACATCTCCGTTTGAAACTATCTCTATTCTAGCTTTAGGGTTTTTCGATTTTGCATATTCTATAAGCTTATAAATATTTTTATCTAGCATGGGTTCAACAAATCCAGAGTAAATTATTAAACCTGAATAATTTAATTCACTCAATTCATCGCAAAGTTTTTTATGTAATTTTTCAGATATAAATTCATTTACATCTGGGTAGTCTGGGTCGCTCCTTGGACAAAAAGAGCATTTTCTATTACACATTCCCGACTCACTAATTTCAACTTCTGAAGGCAACGGTATTTTCGTCGAATTTATATATTGCAACCTATCTTGGATAGATTTTTTTTTGAAATTTAGTTGAGGGTCAATAAATTTGATTTCTTTTTTCATTTGTAAAAATTAAAAAATTTATCTCTTATTATGTATTTTTTTGCTTGAAGAAAATCTTTTTTTACATCAACAGAAAAACTATCACCCTTTAAAGTAAAAGTCTTAATATTCATACCCATATCAAGAGCTCGCATTAGTTCAATTTTTTCTATCTTTTCATTATCAGTTGGTTTTTGTGAATTATATCTTTTTAATGCCTCTTGGGTAAATGACACAATTGACAAATGTTTTTTTAATTTTTTTTTTTTCCCCAAACCAAAAGGAACTTGAAGTCTTGAAAAATAAATAATTTTATTTTTTTTATTTGAAACAATTTTAACAATATTTTTATTTGGAGTATTTGCAATAAGTAAATTAGGAACAATTATATCGGCATCTTTGTTTTTTAAATGAAAATCTACTACTTTGTCTATATGTTGAGGATTGATTAAGGGTTCATCGCCTTGAACATCCACTATTAAGTTATAATTTTTTTTAATTTTTTTATATCCTTCTAAAATTCTTTCTGACCCATTATTGTGCTTTTTTGAAGTCAAAATAACTTTTGCTCCAAATTTTTTAGCACAATTAAATATAGTTTTATCATCACAGCAAATATATGCTTCGTCTATTTTTTTAGCGAATAAAACTCTTCTGTAGACATGAATTATTAGAGGCAAGTTTTCAATTGAAAGAAGAACTTTTTTTGGTAGTCTTTTTGAATTCAGTCTAGCAGGAATAAGTGCTATAACTTTATTGGGTTTGCTCACGAACTTAACCAACCCCCATCAATATTTATATTTTCTCCGTTTATATAAGATGAGTTTTCAGAAATTAAAAATGAGATCAATTTACTTATTTCCTCGGCTGAACCCCATCTATTCATGGGGATTCTGCTAAGAGTCCAATTATACAATTTTTTATTTTTTTTAAATTTTTCGTAAAAAGAAGTTTTAGTAAATCCAGGACTAACAGAATTTAATCTTATCCCCTCGGAGGATAACTCTGCAGCTAAACTTTTAGTAAAAGATATTAAAGCTCCTTTTGAGGAGGCATAAACTGATAATTCTTTAAAACCTATCTGCCCAACTATGGAACTTACATTAACTATAGAACCTTTCTTTTTAAATTTCGATAGATAATTTTTGTAATTTTGAATTAAAAAAAAGATGGAAAAAAAATTCACTTTGAATACTTCATTCAATTCTTTTTCTGTTATTAACGCAAATTTTTTTCTGAATCTCACACCTGCATTATTAACTACGCCTTCAATAATTTTTTTATATTTAATAGAATCTTTAAAAATATTTTGAATTAATTTTTTGTTACTGACGCTTCCTACGAATATTTTATAAGAATTTTTAGAAAAAATACCAAATTTTTTTATATCTCTTTTGTCTTTAATTAGTGCATAAACAAAAGCACCCTCTTTAATACAATTTTTTACAGTTTCAAAACCTATGCCTTTGCCTGCTCCAGTAATTAATATAATTTTATTTTTAAGTATCATATGAGTTATTAAATTCCATAAAACAATTTTTTAATTTTTAATTAAACTAGTTATAATTTCAAAATTTGCTTTTTTATCTAATCTACTTGTAAGATAGTTTTTTATATAATTGTTATACTTAGTTTTTAAATTATTAATTTTGAAATGATTAATATCATTTTTTGAATAATTATTCATATTAATTAATTTTCCAACTAAGAGTTTGCTTAAAAATTTGTTATACTTAAATACACCAGGATTTTTTTTGGTTTCGTTAGTGTATATAAAGAAGATTGGTTTTTTATAAATTGTTGCATACGATAGAGAAGTTGATTGATGCGTAATTACATATTTACAATTTTTTACTAGCTCCATAGCTAAATTTTTGTAAGCTCTCCTATTCCCTAAATAGGGTATTTTTTTTTCAAATTTAGCTTTTGGATGAGTGGCAATTATCACTTTTAAATCAAATTTATTTTCTAAATTGTTAAAAAACCTATTGAGTCCACCATACCAATTTTTTACTGTTTCTGTTACTTTAGTTTTATACAAATGAGAGTCAGTAGGATACTTTGGCCCTGAGTTTGCCAAGAATACAGCGTAATCAGAATTAATATTAATATTTTTTTTATTTTTTTTAAGTTCTCTTACATATCTAGAATAATCCCAGCTGTTTCCTTTTACAATAATACAATTTTTTTTTTTATCATTTAAAAATTTTTTTCCTGCAATAAATAGATAGTCTGGCTTAATATTAAAAAAAATACCTATAATATTATTAAAAAAATATTGGTTAATTTTGCTTTTTAAATTCCCAATTAAAAATCTTGTTCTATAAATTAATTCTCTAAACTTAAGTTTATAATGTTCAAATACAGAAATTAGATTTTTTTCATGTGAGTAATATGGAATTCCAAAATTTAAAAAATCCATCCTTTTAATATTCATGCTTTTAATAAAAAATAAAATTTTGAAAGCCTTGTAACTATCTGTAGCTAATAAATTTAGTACAAGAATTTTATAATTAGATTTTTTTATTTTATGAATATAATTTTTCCACTTTTCAAAAGATTTAAAAATTTTTATTTCTTTATCTGTCGCATAATTTTGTTTAAACGATGAATTAAAATGTGGATAAAGCAATTTACTAAAGTCATGTATTTCTATATGAAATTTTTTTTTAAAAAATTTAATTTCATACCTGTCGATATCAAATTTCTTAAATCTATAAGGTGCCAAGAATATAATCTTAATTTTTCTTGGATTATTCATTTTTACCATTTGGCTAATTTTACTCCGTTTTTTAATAATTCATTTCTAGTAAATAGAAGGCCATCTCCAACAAAATTTAGTAGGTTGGCTGTTGCGATTGCATCAAGATTTTTTTTTTTAAAACCTTCTAAAATATGAATGTGATTCCCGGATCCACCAGAATAAATTATAGGTTTATTAAATTGTTTTGGAACTTTTTTTAGCAAATCAAAGTCTAGACCAAAGCCAGTGCCGTCCTTGTCTATTGAATTTAACATTACCTCACCAATGTGAAGATTTTTCACTATCGAAAAAATCTTATTGGGATTTACTTCAACTTGCTTACTACCGTTGTTAGTAAAAAAAACAAAGTCTTTATTCTTCTTTTTATAGTCTAATGAACCAATTAATGATTGCTCTCCATAAGTAGTAGCCATCTTCTCAATTAAATTAAGATTAAAAAGATCTGAATTAATAACTAGTTTATCTGCACCAGCATCAATATATTTTTTTGCTACATCTAAATGATTTATTTTACCTCCAACTGAAACTGGAATAAAACAATTTTTTATAACTTTCTTAAGTACTTGTGTAAACTTTTTTATGTCAGTTTTACTTCTAGAAACATCTAAAATTATCAATTCATCAATAGATTTTGCTATAAGAGAAAAATTATAATTCTGTTTTAACCATTGTAAATTACCAACTTTTTGTAACTGAAAGTTTCTACTTAGATAAAAATTTTCTTGCTGATAAAGTAAAATAAATATTAATCTTTTTTTTAACATTAGGTTAAATTTAAAAAGTTTTCTAATAACTTTAATCCATTTTCTTGACTTTTTTCTGGATGGAATTGAGTTGCAAATAAATTTTCATGATGAAAAGAGGATAAAAATTCAATTCCATAATTTGTTGTTGAAATATCTAGAGAAAGTTTTTCCTTTAACATTCTATAAGAATGTACAAAATAAAAGTCATTATTTTTTAAACCTTTAAACAACTTATTGGATTTTTCGCATTTAGCTTCATTAAAACCAACATGAGGAATTTTTTTATTTTTTATTTCTCTCGGTAAAAATTTTTCTACTTTATTAGATATTAATCCTAGCCCTTTAGTGTATCCACCCTCATTGCTCGATAAGCTAAATAATTGCATTCCTAAACAAATTCCAAAAATGTAACTTCGTTTTTCATTGGCTATAAAAATTGCTTCATCAATTTTTTTTTTTTTAATTTGTTGCATTGCTTTCTTAAAAGAGCCAACTCCAGGTAACATCAATATTTTTGATTTAGAAATTTTTGACGGGTTATCAACAACTTCGATCTTAGCACCTAGATACTTTAAAGCATTATAAAGTGAGTATATATTACCCATCCCATAGTCTATAATTACAACCTCTCTTTTCTTAATCATTCAACTGAAAACTTAGGTTGCCATCTGTTTTTAATTTTTTGAAATAGTTTTTTGTTAACCCATTTATCTAAAACTTTATCAAATTCACTTTTAGTCATTTTATAATAATCTAAATACATCTTAATAAATTCATCAGGATAATAGTTGTCGTAAAGTCTCACTAAATTAATTGCTTGATTCCTAGTCATTGCTCCCCTTCTAACTTCAATTCCTGCATCTTGCGTTGCTCTACCGAAACCAAATTTTAAATACATCATATATGTGTGAAGGGCGTAAAAAGCTTGATCATTTTGAGCAAAGTTAGTGAAGGTTCCCATGTTAGATTTTTCATTTTCTTCTAAACCACAAAACTCTTTTGCAATAACATAGTTCCTGTAAGAGTCCCATTTTTCAAAGTAAGACCAATGAGTAATTCTTATCTTCTTTAATTCATTATCAGTAGGAAACTCAAAAAAAAATTTTTCTGATTTTTTTGCATTAACTTTCTTTTTTACAAGATCGTAGCCGCCCTCTAGGTAAATTTTTTTGATATATCTCGGATCATAAAAAGGTTTATTTTTTGTTTTATCAGTTCCTCCATACTCAACTTCTCCGTCTTCACCATAAAAAATTAGATTAATATTTAAAGAAACAGCTAACTTAAGAACGCTGGTATGAATTGCAATTAACCATCCATAATAAGGAAATCCTTTATGTTTGAATCCATATTTGTTTAATTCATGCATAACTTTTAAATTGGGCGAGATATGTATATGATCAAAACCTGAGTTAATAAAATTTTTTAAGTTTTTACTTCCCAAATCTAATTCTAATGGCGGTCGTACTGTGACAGCAAGAGGCCTAATGCCAAATTTTTTTTTCAAAATATATGCAACATAAGACCCATCTTTGCCGCCGCTGACAGGAACAATGCAATCATATTTATTTTTTTTATTATTTTTAAATAATTTTTTTAATATTTCTTGTCTATTTTTCCAATTTATTTTTTTTTTCTCTTCAGCCCACTGACATGCATTGCAATACCCTCTTTTATCAAAAGTAATTCGTGGTCTTGTGGATGCATTTAAACAATTTTTACACCAAAAAATCATATTTTATTTTCTTAAATCGCGGACCATCCGCCATCAACCATAAAATTAGTTCCTGTTATATATGATGATGCATTTGAAGATAGAAATAAAACTGCAGAAGCTATTTCGTCTGCAGATGCCAATCTTTGCAATGGTACTTGCTTAGAGTAATTTTTTATAAATTTTATATTTTGTCCTTTTTTTGAACCTTTAACATGTCCAGATATGCCTCCAGGACAAATTGCATTAATTCTTATACCGTTTTTTCCGTAGTATGAAGCTAGTTGTTTTGAAAAGTTTGTTATTCCACCTTTTATAATTGAATAATTCATATTCTCGTTCATATCTGTGTTTTTATAAATATTCATATTTTGAGCAAGTACACCGTAGATTGAGCTAAAAAGAACAACGCTTCCTTTTATCTTTTTTCTTTTCATTTCTTCACAAATTTTGTGTCCCCACCATGCATATGAGTTTAAGTGTATATCAACGTTTTCTCTAAGGGATTTTAAGTTATTTTCTATAAATGAACTTTTACTCCAATCTTTTGTAATTGGATAAGAACAATTAACAAAGATATCAGGGCAACCAAAATTTTTCATAAATTTTTTAAAATTAATGTCTATATTTTTTAAATCAGCCAAATTTATCTCAATAAATTTAAATTTTTTTTTTGGAAATTTTTTTTCAAGATTTTTTCCTTGCAAAACATTATTGTCAAAAACAAAAGTATTTGCTCCTGCTTCAACAAAACTTTTAGCAATTTCCTTACCAATCAAACCGCAGCCACCAAAAATGAAAGCCTTTTTATTTTTTAATTTAAATTTATCGATAAAATTTTTCATTGTCTTACTTTTTTATTTTAAGCAAATAATTTGCGTAGTTTAAATCATTCTTATCATCAATATCTACTGCTCTTGCACTTGGTATTAAATTTACTTTTACATTACCATCAAAATAACTCTTTGCTTTAAGTATATAAGAGACATCAGCAACGTAAGCTACAGTGGTTAAGTCAATTACATTAGGAGCTTTTTGTCGATTATATATGGTTTTTTTATTATTATTTATTATTCTATAGAAGCCATTTTTTTTTTTCATTGCCATATTAAACCAGGGATTTCTCTTTGATTTTGTGCCAGTTAATACTATATCGGTCTTTTTTTTATTTAACATTTTAAGAGAAGTAATAACATCATTTTTGTTCCTTAAGGGAGAGGTGGTAGGTAAACTTAAAAATATATCGAAAAATATTTTTTTTTTTTTTAAAAATTTTATAGCATGTTTCCAGGCATCTATTTCGTAAGAATTATCTTGAGATAATTTTTTAGGTCTTTTAATTACTTCTGCTTTATTTTTTTTTGCATATTCTGCAATAGCTTTATTATCAGTTGAAACAAATATTTTTTTTATAGATTTAATTTTTTTTGCTAAATTTATTGAATAAAATAATAATGGCTTTCCATTCAGTTTTACTAAATTTTTATTTTTAATTCCCTTAGATCCCCCTCTTGCAAAAATAAAACAATATAATATTTTTTTTTTCATAGTATTGAATTAAAATTTATCAAGTTCTTGGTAAAATATTTTTGAAATAAAATCCTGGTCCTGGTGTGTTAAATTTGGGGCAGAGGGTAAGCTAACTGAATTTTTTGAAACACTTATTGAATTTTTTAGATCCCCTTTTGCATATGGTTTGTAAGGTTTCATTAGGTGCAATGGATAAAATCCTGGTCTACAATCTACCCCTCGATTTTTTAAATTAATTATAAATTTATCCCTTTTAGTCTCACTAAAGCCCTTGATTCTTATTGTATAAATCCAATAGGAATTTTCTGACCAAGAATTTTTTGGTAATAGGAAAATTCTAGAATTGTCTCTAAATTTATTATCGTAATATTCAAAAATTTTTTTTTTGTTTTTTAGCAATATATCAATTTTTTTTATTTGAGCTACTCCTATTGCTGCTTGCATATTGGTCATTCTGTAATTAAAGCCTAAAAAATCATGCCAATATTTTTTTTTTTTGGACATTCCGTGATCACGTAAAATTTTAGCTTTTTCTGCGTCGTCTTTTTTTTTGAATAATGCCATGCCCCCTTCGCCTGTTGTTAATGTTTTGTTTGCGAAAAAACTAAAGCATGAACTATCACCGTGGCTCCCAATGATTTTATCTTTATATCTAGCACCTATGGCTTCTGCGCAGTCTTCAATAATAAGAAGTTTATTTTTTTTTGCAATTTCACAAATTTCATCCATTTCTGATGGTTGTCCATAAATGTGAACTGGCATTATTGCTTTTGTTTTATTTGTAATTTTTTTTTTTATTTCATTTAAATCTATTGTCCAATTATCTATATTGATGTCTGCTAATACAGGAGTTGCACCAGAATTTATTATTGAATTAATTGAGCCACCAAAAGTAAAATTTGGAAGAATAACTTCATCATCTTTACTCAAGTTTAAAGTGCTTAATGCAAGTTGAAGTGCAGATGTTCCTGATGATACGGCAACGGCATATCCTTGTCCGATATATTCTTCAAATTTATTCTCAAATTGTTCAATATATTTTCCTACCGAGGAAATGTATCCAGTAGAAATTGCATCTATTACATTTGCCAACTCTTCTTCACCAATTTCTGGACTTGCTACCGGAAAGCTTCTAACTTTATTTCTTGTAGAAATATCTACTATCTCTTTATTCTCATTCAAAAGAGGTATGCATTTTAAATCTTTTTCGCTTGATTGATTTAAGTGACTCATTATTTTTTGTACTGAGGAGCTGTAAGGAAGCCAAAATGGGTTAGTATTTAAAAACTTGAAGTCTTTATTTATCATTTCATTAATTTTTACTCCATTAAATAATGCCCTTCTAATATCTCCATCTGTTAAAGCACCCTGTAATTTCTGATTTTCATCTACTACGAAAATTATTCCTAAACCATTCTTACTAATAGCTTTAAGTAAATCTTCCATTCTTTTTGGTAAAGTAATGTAATATTCTACTTTTTTTTTATCTATTTGAGTTTGTTTTGACATATTTTTTTAATTTTTTTTAAATTTTCAATTGTTTCACCATAAATTTCTAAAGAATAATAATCTAAATTTTTCTTTAAATATTTCCAAAACCATGATTTTTCATCAATTTTTTGATTTGTATCTGCATAACCATCATTATCACTTAAATGATAACCAGATATATAATCGTTGCATTTCAAAAAAAAATCTTTTGATTTAAAGTTTAGAGAGTTAGAAGACACCTTTAAATGTGCGACATCTACAAGCAATTTTATATTTTCTGGGGAATTTTTCATTATTTCAAAAGTTTCTTGTGGATCACACATTAAGAAAGGATTTTTATTAAATTCTAATAAATTTTTTTTTGATATTACATTGTTTTCAACCATAATATTTACTCCATGATCACGGGCAAATTTTGAAATTTGATTTAAACATTCTAAAAATAAATCAGTTGAACGTTTTTTTTCGTATAATGGTCTTTTCTTTATTTTTTTTCCTATTTCAGAAATATCAAAATCACATAAAAAACCGGCGTGAAAACTATAGGATTTTGCACGTAATTTTTCACAACACTTAATTGCCTTAAATACATGATTCAAACTTAATTTTCTTATATCATCTTCATTTGATGCTAAATTTATTATGAAAGGTTTTTCTGGAGGTGGAAAATAATTATGAATTTCAAATTTTGCACCTTTAGAAAGATATTTAGTTAAATTATTAATCAAATTAGGATCATATATTCCGCCTGATAATTCTATTTCCTTTATATTATTATTTATAAAATCTTCAGTAATTTGATCTGCTGATTTTTTCTTATATCCACCGGTCGAAATATAAATAGTCATTATTTTTTTAAATCATTAAGTTTTAATTGATAATCTTTTTTTAGATCTCTTTTAGCGCATTTTCCTAAAACTTTTTTAATATTAAAAAATAAGAGACCGGTACCAGGTCTTTTTAGTGATAAATGATTTCTTTTAATTTTTTCATTTTTATAAATATTGCAATTTAAAGTTAAACTCTTCCTGGAAATTTTTTTCATTTCTATTTCTTCTTTTTGACACTCCTTTTTATATTCTCCTAAAATTTTTTTTGTTAGGTGAATATCTTGAATAATTTTTGTAAGCTCTTTTGGTGTAATAGATGTTTTCTGATCTGGTCCTGGTAATAGTCTGTTAATTGTAAAATGTTTTTCTATTAAAACTGCTCCTAAAGCAACACTAGCAATTGCAGCTTTATTTCCAATACTATGGTCGGAGTATCCAACCATAAATTTAAATTTATTTTGTAGTAAAGTTATAGATTTTAAATTTAAAGATTTTAAACTGCAGGGGTAATTTGAAACACAATGTAGTAATATTATCTTATTATTTTTAAATTTTTTATAAATCTTTAAACAATTTTTAATTTCTTCTAAGTTTGACATACCTGTTGAAATAATTACAGGTTTTTTTGATTTAGCTAAATACTCATGTAAATTAAGATCAACAATGTCTGCAGAGGATGTTTTAAATGCAGCGCATCCTAATTGATTTAAAAATTTTGCAGAGTCTTCGTCATAGGGTGTAGATAAAAATATAATATTTTTTTTTTTACAATAGTTAAATAATTCTTTATGATTTTTTTTTGAAAGCTCTAAAGATTTAAGCATCTGATAATGAGTTTCATTTTTTTTTGTATTATTAAATTGATAATTAACTTTCTTGGTTGATGTTGTTGCTAGATTTTGAGCAGTATAAGTTTGAAATTTTACTGCATCAGCTCCACATTTAATGGCTTGATCGACCATTTTTTTTGCTAAATTTAATTTTCCACAATGATTTACTCCAATCTCAGCTATCACAAAGACTTTATTATTTTGTCCAATTATTTTATTTTTAATTTTTATCATTTTAAATTATATTTTTTTTTATTTTTTTTGCTGGAGAACCATAATAAGTATAGTTGGAAAGGCAATTTTTATTTACCAGAGAGTTTGCTCCAATTATGGTTTTTGATCCTATTTTAATATTATTTATAATTGTAGATCTAATACCTAGAAAACTCAATTCGCCTACTGTTACATTGCCTCCAGTAACTACGCTGGGTGCGGAACTAGAAAAATCACCAAAAATATTATCATGATCAATTGAAGACCGAGTATTAATTACACAATGACTACCTATTATTGTTCCAGGATTTATTATTGAACCAGAAACAACAAGTGAGCCAGGTTTGATTTTTACATTTTTTCCAATTATTGCATCACGTGAAATGACTGTACCCCATTTAATTTTTATATTTTCTTTTTTTATTTCGCTTACTATTTTTTTTCTTAAATAATTATCTCCTATAGCTATAAAAAGAAAAGTATCTTGATTGACTTTCGACCAATTAAATTTTTTGTAATTAATTATTTTTTTTAATTTATTATTAATATTTAATTTTTTGCCAAAATTTTTAATATCAATAATTTCTTGAATTTTATATTTTTTCTGTTTTAAGATTTCATTAATTGCAACTTTAAAATGTCCTCCGGAGCCAATTATCAGTAATTTTTTTAACATTTACAAAAAGTTTTAATCAGATTTAGTTTTTGAACTCTAAAAATTTTTTTAATTTTACTTAAAATGTTTATATCTAATTAATTTACTGGATATCCAGGATTATAAATCATACATTTTTTAACGCATATTTCTGGAGGGTTAACTTTATTTAACGCTTCTTTCCTGAACTTTACATATTCTGGTCTTTCCCATAAATTTTTTACAGTAGAATCTTTATCAAGTAAATTTCCTATAAATAAGTCATTATTGTAATCTTGAGCGCAAACAAGAAGTCTACCGTCAGCTGTGATGGTCATCATGCTGGTCAGATGGGGACAGGTCGCTATAGCTTCATAATGCTTTTCTTTTGTTGAGTATTTAATTCTTTGATAATTTTCATCTTTTGACTCATTAACTGTATTAAATCTTACATAAGGTTTTTTAAAAATAGCTCTGAGGTTTTGAGATTTGCAATATTCCTTAAATTTTTCAACTTCTTCATAGTTATGATCAAAAACAATAAATTGAGGTAATAAAGCAACATGATTTCCATATTTAATATTGGCTTCGTTTAAATATTTAATATTTTCAATTACCTTTTCAACTTTTCCTCCAATTCTATATTTTTCATAAATATTTTGAGTTAGTCCATCAATAGAAACAATAACTGTCCCTACACCAGATTTAATTAATTCTTCACATTTTTGTTTATCTAGTAAAATACCATTAGTACTTATGTGTGCGTGAGCATACTCTCCTACATGAGATATCATTTCAAAAATATTTTTGTTCATTAATGGTTCTCCCCATTTGTGTAAATAAATCATTTTAGCGTAAGGTTTGATTTTGTCTGAAATAATTTTAAACTCATCCATTTTAAGAATCTTTTTTGTTCTTGTAACTGAGTCAGTTCCTATTACACATTCGGGACATCTTAAATTGCAGGCTAAAACAGTTTCAACATAATAAACAGTAGGTAACCCCTCTTTAGAGGGAGTCATGTGTCTTACATAAGGTTTGGGAATTTTGTACGTCATTCAAATTGTATATATTAATTTATGGCTTTATTAAACCTTTTGGGCTCGCTGTAGGGCGAATAAGATTATATTTATAGAACTCTTTAATAACTTTTTTATTACTATTTATAACATAGTTTTTAGTGGACTTTATCATCTCACTTTCATGCCAGGATCCAGCAAAATGCAGGAAGTGATTAGACATTAATGAAGAAGTGACGCATTCAGATTGTATTTTTTTATTTTTAAATTTTGAATAATATAAAAAAGGATATTTATTTGCCATTTCGTAAACCCAAATAGCTTGATATTTGTAATTCAACCATTTTAGTTTAGTATTTTTTTGAAATTCGTAGTTAATAACCGGTTCGTCACCACTAGTTAAAGTTTTAAATTTTTTAGTATATTTAAAATAAATGTTTTCAAGAAATTTACTAAATAGCCTGAGATTAAAAACAAATAGTCCAGAACAAAAATAGTTATTAAGTCTTTTAAAACCATGAAATTTAAATACTTGAGATGGCTTCATAAAAATAGAGGAGTCAAGTGGATATTTTTTAGAGTAATAATTGTGTCTAAAAAAGGAGATTTTTTTCTGTGTTTCAAAATAGTCATAAGGTAAATCTTCATATTGATTTACAACACTTATCTTGCTCTTTGAATGTTCTTTAAAAATATTTGGAGCGCCGAAAGCATTAATTAAAATATCTCCATCTAAATAACAGATGTTTGTAATTTTTTTTGAAATATTAGATTCGAGTATTTTTTTACCAACTAATAATTTATGCCAATTAGCCTTTTTTTTTGTGTTAGTATTATCTATAAAATCATCTATGACAATAAGACCTAAATCATATTTATCACAATATATTTTCCAATTTTTAAAAACATATTTTTTCCAAAAATTATAATATTTACTTGAAATCAAAACTGAAACAATTGTATTTCCACTTTTTCCTGGTTTTTTAAAAACTTTAATCATATTTGTTTAATTAATTCGTAATTTTTTAAAAAGGTTTTTAGTCATTTTATTGTCTTTATCATAAGTTATTATAGGATCTATCAAAATTTTTTGGATATTCTTCCAAGATTTATCTTTCGCTTTAGTAACATAATTCAATAACCTAAATACTTCCTTTTTGGATGGCGTGTTAGACCAAATTAAGCCAGTTTTTTTTTTGTTTGAATAAAACGACTCATTAAATTTAATATTTTTATATTTTATCTGAAATTGCTCATTCCAAGGCAAAAAGGCCACTCTTTTTCCTCTTCCTATTAATTCATAAGCTAAAGATGAACAAAATGTTATGAAATATTTATAATTTAGTGAATATTTGTATGAACTAAGCCCAATAGTTCTTTTTAAAAAAATAAAATTATTTTCACCTAGTAAATTATTAAAATAGTTTTTTTCATACTTACTATTTTCTTTAGCGCATCCTAAAATTTTTAGTTTTAAATTATTTTTTATACAATATTTCAAAATGTTATTTAAAGCATTATCTTTAAAATAATTTTTTTTAAAGATATTTAATTTTTTATTGTAATCAAAGTGCATTCTAAATTGAGAAATAAATATAATAGAGTCTTTTCTTAAATTTTTTTTGACAGGAAAAAAATTATTTTTTATTGAACCGGTTATTAAAAATTTTGTATCAACAAATTGCGAATAAAAAAATTTTGAATTTTTTCCCCATATACATGTATAATCAACTTTAAATCTTTTAAATGATTTTTCATTTTTGATATGAAAATACATATCATCAAAAGTTAATCTTGTTCGCCAAGTATACTGAAAAATAACCAATTTTTTATGCTCAAAAATATTTTTTAATCTTAAAAAAAAAAGGTTATTATCTGTAAACGTTATTATATTTTTTGGATCAATAAATTTAATACAGTTTATTATATAATGCTGCATTAAAGTATATTTTTTATTAGTAAAATAATTAAGAATAGAATAAATAAAAACTAATAAATATAACTCATTTTGAAAATTTTTTACTCCTGTAAATTCTACGTCATCATAAAATCTGGTATCTAAAAAAAAAGTCTTATCCCTTTTGAATAAATTTACAAAATAATAAGAATTATTTAAATCTAATACTACATTATGTTTTTTACTCGGCAACTTAAACTTGTACTTTGCTTTTAAAACATTTCTAAAAAAATTATTCATAAATTTTTAAAGTTTAATTATATATTTTTTATTTTGTTTGAAATAAAGTTTGTTTTTCTAACTTAAAAATCTTATCACATAAGCTTAGCGTGCTTAATTTATGAGAAATAATTATTATTATTTTATCTTTTTTTAAAAGAGAAATTTCATTTAAAATTTTTTCTTCTGTACTGTTATCTAGCGAGCTAGTAAATTCGTCTAAAATTAAAACTTTAGGTTTATTTAGAATTGATCTAGCAATACCTATCCTTTGTTTTTGTCCGCCAGAAATTTTATCTCCAAATTCACCAATATTTGTATTTAGTCCATTATCCAATGATTTTACAAACTCATCTAAATTTGCATTTCTCACACTGTTTTCTAAATTGACATTATCAACTTTATCCTCTGGCAGTTGCAAAAGAATATTATCTTTAATTGTTCCGTCGCATAGAAATATTTCCTGAGGAACAAAGCCAATATTATTTCTCCACTCTCTAAGATTCTCAAAAATAATTTTATTATTAAATTTTATTTTTCCATTATTTGGTTTAAGAAAACCTAAAATCAAATTTATTAATGTGCTTTTACCTGAGCCACTGGGTCCGCATATTCCATAAATGTACCCTTTTTCAAATTTAATATTTATTGATTTAAGAATTGTTTTTTTATTATCATAATGGAATGCTAAATCTTCAATTTCAACTGTGTCTAATTTTTCACTAGAGTTAAATGTTTTTATCTCTATATTTTTTTCTATATTTTTATCTAAATTTACAATCTCTTTACTAATATTTTCTAAAACTGGCTGATGGTATGATATTTGCTGAGCTGAATTCATTATTCTTGTAAGTGATGGCATGACTCTAAAGGCAGCAGCAGCAAAAACACCAATAATAACAACTATTTCAGAAAGATTTCTGCCTTCAAAAAGCATAAAAGAAACTGAGAGTAAAAAAGTAATTATTACTAACCATTCTAGCCACAATCTTGGTAATGAGCTAATAAAAGTATGATTAAGCTCAGATTTAACTATTTTATTATTATTAAATATAAACCTATCGATAATATGTTTTGCTCTGTCTAAAATTTTAATTTCTTTTATTAATCTAAAACTTTCATTCTGCGTTTTAAGAAGTTGCGCAATAGTTTCATGACGTATTTTACCCCAAAGCTTATTTTTGTTTTTAACTATTTTTATAAATAAATAACCAATAATTCCTAAAAAAGTTACAACAAAAATAGATATTTTTGGTTGAAAAAATATAACAAATATACTCACTCCAAGCACTACTATAAACTCGTTTATGAATGTGATCATGGCAGTAATTATAAGAATTATTAAATTTGCTTCTCCAATGTTTCTGATTAACTTTGAAGTATTATTTTTTAAATGAAAATCGTAAGATCTATTAATATAAAGTTTAAACAATTTATTGGCAAGAGCAGCTCTAACACTGCCCAAATATTTAGATTGGAAAAAAGAAATAATAGTTAAAAAAATCGTTTTAAAAGAATAAACTCCTACCAGGATTATTATTATATAATTAATATTTAAATTTCCGAAAAGGCTTAAGAACTTTAGGTTACCTAAATTGTTACCGCTATTTATTAGGGTGTTTAAAAATGGAATAATTAAACCAACACTTAATATCTCGAGTATCATTGCAAAAAAAGACATTACAAAAAAAATAAACATTTTATTGTATTCTTTTTTTTCTAGAATAGATCTTAATTTGATGAATGTATTAAATATCATTATTTAAATATTTCTCTAAATTGGATTAAAACATAGCTCCGCACTTTGCAAAAAACCTATAAGGTAATTTTCAGTCATGAAACTATATATTCTTGAAAATTAGATTATTATTTTTAATTCTCAAGTTAAAATTATTTATAGAAATTTCTAAATATTTATTTTTTCTACTTATAATCTTAAAAATTTTTTTGTAAA
>JAOLYI010000001.1 GCA_028343315.1 Candidatus Pelagibacter sp. | reverse complement strand
CGGGCCATTATAATATAAGGCTTAAAAGAAACCTAATTTTTTCTCACTGTAAGACACGTGTAAATTTTTCACTTGTCTGTAATGATTTAACATCATTTTGTGAGTTTCTCTTCCAATACCAGATTGCTTGTATCCGCCAAATGCAGCATGTGCAGGGTAAGCATGATAACAATTTGTCCAAACTCTACCTGCTTGTATTCCTCTACCCATTCTGTATGCAACGTTTCCATCTCTAGTCCAAACACCTGCGCCTAATCCGTAAAGAGTATCATTAGCTATCTCCAATGCTTCTTTTTCATCTTTAAACTTAGTAACCGAAACTACTGGTCCAAAGATTTCCTCTTGGAATACTCGCATATTGTTTTTACCTTCAAAAATAGTTGGTTGGATATAATTACCTTTTTCTAAACCACTATTTAATTTAGCAACAGATCCTCCACAAAGAACTTTGGCACCTTCTTTCTTACCTAAGTCTAGATAAGATTTTATTTTTTCCATTTGTTCTAGCGAAGCTTGTGCTCCAATCATTGTTTCCATTTTCAAAGGATTGTCTTGTGTAACAGCTTTTGTTCTCTTAATAGCTCTTTCCATAAATCTATCATAAATAGACTCTTGAATTAAAGCTCTACTAGGACAAGTACATACTTCTCCTTGGTTAAGAGCGAACATTGTGAAGCCTTCTAAACATTTATCAAAGAAGTCATCATCTTTAGACAAAACATCCTCAAAGAAAATATTAGGAGATTTTCCTCCTAACTCCAAAGTGATAGGAATTAAGTTTTGAGATGCATACTGCATGATTAAACGTCCAGTAGTAGTTTCACCGGTAAAAGCAATCTTTCTAATTCTTTTAGAAGATGCTAAAGGCTTTCCTGCTTCAAGACCATAACCGCTAACAATGTTTAATACACCTGCAGGCAATAAATCACCAATAAGTTCCATTAAAAGAAGTATTGATGCTGGTGTTTGCTCAGCTGGTTTTAAAACTACGCAATTCCCAGCGGCTAAAGCTGGTGCTAGTTTCCATGTAGCCATTAAAAGTGGAAAGTTCCAAGGTATAATTTGTCCAACTACACCAAGTGGTTCAGGTACATGATAAGAATATTCTTCGTTACTTATCTCACCAATAGAACCTTCTTCCGCTCTTATTACTCCTGCAAAATATCTCCAATGATCTACTACCAAAGGTAAATCAGCAGCCATACATTCTCTTATTGGCTTACCATTATCTAAACATTCTGCTGTTGCTAAAAGATTAAGATTTTTTTCAATGACGTCAGCAATCTTTAAGAGAATATTTGATCTCTCACCGATTGATGTTTTACCCCATGCAGGAAATGCTGCGTGAGCTGCGTCTAAAGCAAAATCGACATCTTTTTCATTCGATCGTGGCACCTTACAGATAACTTCATTAGTGATAGGAGAAGTATTATCAAAATACTTTCCAGATTTAGGTTCTACAAATTTACCGTTTATGTAGTTTCCATATTTAGATTTGAATGGAAATTTAACCTTCAAATGAGAGGTATCTAGTGATGATGACACTTTCGAGCTTGTCGCTTGTTGTGTACTCATTTTTCCCCCTTTTGTTCTAGTTATTAATTAAAACCAATCTGAACAGCATTGTACATATATTTTTTTTTTAAATTTATTTGATACACCAAATATAGTGTTCATCAATTTATAGTTGTAAAAAGGGGATGAACGGGGAGATATTGGTCTCCCCGTTAAATGATGGCAGAAGATTTATTTATCTTCTTTATCTTCGCTAATTTTTTCGTTTGGTGAAGGATTTCCCTCTAACTCTTTAGTTATAGCAGCGGCTTTATCTCTTATGATTTTTTCAATTTCTACAGCTACTTCTGGATTTTTTTGAAGGTAAGTCTTAGCATTTTCTCTGCCTTGACCTATTTTCTCACCTTTATAAGCATACCAAGCACCAGATTTTTCTACTACTCCTGCTTTTGCTCCAAGATCTATTAATTCACCTAATTTACTTATGCCTTTTCCGTACATTAGATCGAATTCAACAACTTTAAATGGTGGTGCAACCTTATTTTTAATTACCTTAACTCGTGTTGAGTTTCCAATAATTTCGTCTTTCTCTTTAATTGCTCCTATTCTTCTAATATCCATTCTTACAGATGAATAAAATTTAAGTGCATTTCCTCCTGATGTTGTCTCAGGATTTCCAAACATTACACCAATTTTCATTCTAATTTGATTTATGAATATCACCATTGTGTTAGATTTTGATACTGAGCCAGTTAACTTTCTTAAGGCCTGACTCATAAGTCTTGACTGTAATCCGACGTGATGGTCTCCCATTTCACCTTCTAATTCAGCTTTTGGTGTTAAAGCTGCAACTGAATCAACAACTAAAACTGAAATTGATCCTGACTTAATTAGGGTGTCAGTTATTTCTAATGCTTGTTCACCTGTATCTGGCTGTGAAATTAATAGCTCTTCAGTCTTAACACCTAATTTTTTAGCATAAACTGGATCCATAGCATGCTCAGCGTCAACAAATGCACATATACCGCCTGCTTTTTGAGCTTCCGCTACCACTTGTAGAGCTAAGGTTGTTTTTCCTGAAGATTCAGGCCCATATATCTCTATAATTCTACCTTTTGGGAGACCGCCTATACCTAAAGCTAAGTCTAGGCTTAAAGAGCCAGTTGAAATGGCTTCAATATCTAAAGCTTGTTGTTGCCCAAGTCTCATTACAGAGCCTTTACCAAAGTTTTGGTCTATTTGACTAATAGCAGCATCTAGAGACTTATTTTTCTCTTTTAATTCTTTGTCTTTTTTATCGTCTGATTTTACGATTTTTAAGTTATTTTTTGTCATTTATTATCCTTTTTTTATTGTTCGAATCGTTAATATAAATGTACACATTTTGTTCTTTTTATCAAGAATTTTAAATAGTACCAGAAAACCCCTAATTTAATGATTTTATGGATAGAGAGCCCAATCGTTTAGCAAGCTCGAATTGAGATACGACAAAATCTCTTTCTGATTTAGCAAAAGCGATTCTAGCATCTAAAAGCAAGCTTCTAGACTGGATTAACTCTAGTGTAGTTCTAGTACTTCCAGAATCATACTCTAGACTTATACCTTCGTTAGCAATTTCAGCTGCTTTTAGCTGAGCTTTAGTTGCCTCTAATACGCTTTTAGAAGATTGAAATTTTGACCAAGCATTAGAAATATCAGTATTTATTCTATTTTTGGTGTCTTGAAGAATTAATTGATATCTTTGTTTGTTGAAAGAGGATTTCTTAATAGAAGAAATATTTTCTCCTCCCTTGATAATTGGCCAAGTAATAGTAGCTTTAACTGTTTCTTGATCTGTTTCGTCAATAGTGGAGCTAAAATCTTTATTTTCTGATTTAGAAAAATTTATTGATGCAGAGGGTGAAAGCCTTGCTTTTTCAATATTTAATTCTTTAGCTGATATCTCATAATCTAAATTTGATATTAAAAGATCAACATTATTAGAATTGGCAATTTGAAGGGACTCCTCAAGTGAATTTGGTAAGATTAAGAAAATTTTTTCATTTAATTTATTTACGTCAGGTATTTGCTCTCTAGTAACTCTTTCAAAATTTGTCTTTGAAGATAACAGTTCGGTTTGAGCTTTGATTAAATTTGCTCTCGCTCCTGCTAGTGAAGACTCTGATTGAGCTAAATCAGTTAAGGTAATTTCCCCTTTTTGAAGTCTGGCATTATCTGAGTCTACCTGCCTTTGAAATAAATTAACGTTAGATATATTAAATTTCTCATTTTTTGATTTAAAAATTAAATCAAAATATGCTGCAGCTGTATCTAAAATAGTTTGTTGTTCTGCTTTCTTAAGAGAAAGATCAGCTTTTTGGGTTTCAAGCTCAGATTTTTTAAATGTATTTAATCCTTTAAAACCAGAAAAAATTTTTTGCTCAACAGAAATTTTTTTACTTTCCGAGTCTGAATTTGAGTCGGTTAAACTTGTGCCGCTTTGATTTGTTATATTAGTAGAAGTGGTACTTGTTTGATCACCAGAAATAGTAATACTGGGTAAAAATTCACTTCTCGAAATATTTTTACTTTGTTTTGCTGACTCAAAATTTTTTCTCTCAGCATTTAATTGTAAATTATTTTTTAAAGCTTTTTCAATAAAAAATTTTAAATTATCTTGTCCTTGAAGATTAGTTGAAAAAAATAATAAAAATATAATTATAAAAAAATTTTTCATTTAATTGAATTTAATTGATTTTAATCTATGGTTTTCATCAATATTAATAACAGTATTAGCTTTTTTAGGTAAAATTTTTAACATATTTTTTGTGAGTCTTTCGTAATACATGATAAAAATTTTAACTTGTTCATCTGACATGGTTTTATTTCCCTTGGATTTAGCCCTTAATTTTTTTTCCTGTAATAATCTCCATTTGTAAACATATTTAAAACTTGGAACTTTTAAAAATATAAGATTATCAATTAAATCAAATATTTTTTGATATTTGTTCTCTAGTTCTTTGTTTACCGTTTGTCTCCATATTTTGTTTTTATCTTTTTGTTCTTCTAATTTATTTATTGGAATAACTAAATCTTTTTTTTTTTGCGGACCAATCCCTACACACCAGCCTTCAAAAATTACTATATTTGGTTTTTTGTTAACTGCAAGCCATTTACTTTTAGGACTCCTGTCGTCTTTAGATTTATCAAATTTTGGCACTATCATCTTTTTAAAAATTTTTTTTTTTAAATTTTTTATGCAATTAAATAACATTCTTGTATCGTGAGTACCTGGAACTCCTCTCGTTAAAAATAATGGACTTATTTTTTTTGCTATAATTTTTCTTTCCTTGCGTGTTTTGTAAAAATCATCGATTGAAAAAATTACTGTTTCTAAATTAAAACTTTCTTTAAAAATTATTTTTAGAATTTTTGATATTGTGGATTTTCCCGTACCCTGTCCTCCAGACAAGCCTATTATTTTTGTTTTTTTACTTTTTAAATATTCATTATTTATTTTTTTACAGATGGGCAAATAAAAGTTTTTTAATTGTCCCAGTTTATCTCTAAATGGCTCAGATGTTACCTCTTGGGATTTTAAAAATTTTAAATATTTTTTCTTAATTTTCTGAAAATTTAAACTATCAGCTCGCATATCTTACTTCTTGTCTAAAGGATGATTGTGTCCGTCGTTGATAAAAATTTCTTTTAATTCAAAAGTATTAATGTCATCCAAACAACCTAAATTAAAGACTGTCATAGCAGGATCAGATCTAGGGTTGTGGTGAGTATAAATTCCACATACTGAACAAAAATAATGTTTAGCAACTTTTGTATGAAACTGATAAAGTTTTAATTTATCTTTGCCCTTAGTTATTTTAAAGTTCTCATTTTTAACCATAGACATTATTGACCCTTTTCTTTTGCATAATGAACAATTGCACCTTAAAATTTTTTCAAAATTTTTTGAGACATTAATATTTGCTTCTATCTCTCCACAATGACATTTTAATATTTTCATTGGACTCCTTTATTGGTTTATATTGAACATTACGCATGTTTAATCTTATCCACAAGACCTCTTAATCCTAAATAAATGTTCACCTTTTGATTCTATTTTGATTCTATTTGAGACTCTAATTGCAATTAATTAGTGTGTAACAATTTCTATATCTTTAAGGTTTTTGCGACTGTTAATTAAATCATTTTCGTTCTCACGAAGAGAGGTCAAATAAATTAATAAGTTAAAAATAATTATCAAGATCTGTAATAAAATTGAAAAATTTCCCAAATATATATTTAGGTACGAGAGAACAATAATCATAAATGTTGATCTTAAAAAAACTTGATATCTAAAAACTGCGATTATTGAAAAGGAATGTATCAAAAGTTTAAATAATGACATTTTTGAAGGGCCAAAATACCTTAGTCCTCTAAGGGAATTAATCTCATTTAATTTTTTTATATTTTTTTTTATTGTTCCTGAGAAGCTACTCCATAAACTTGCTTCCGAATATATTTTTTCTACATCTTTTTTGTTTAAAATACTGTAGTTGCCAAAATTAATTTTTTTTCCAGTGAAGATAATAGTTATTAATTTATGGACTTGATAAAGAAATTGAAAAAAAAGACCTTCAGATCTTTTAACTCTTTTAGCAACAACTGAAACGTTAGGTTTTTCATTAATGGTGTTTAGTAAACTTTTTATTTCAACAGGTCTGTCCTCACCGTCACCATCCATTAATATAAGATTATCAAATTGTTTATTCTCAAATACATGCCTAATTCCAAAAGCATTGCATCTAGCATGTCCTCTATTCTTTTTCATATTTAGAATTTCAAAAGTCTTTATGTTAGTTGGTTTAATTAATTTTGGACGATCAGCTGTAGAAGCATCATTAACAATTAAACATTCAAAATTTATATCCTTAAAATCTTTAATATTATCATTAATTTCTTCTAGTAACTTTTTGAGCGAGTCCCAGTCATTAAAAACTGGTATTAGAATAATAATTTTTTTCATCTTTTGCCAATCATGCAATATCCAACAGGTGATATTTTTCCAAAAACTCCTGGACAAATTTCTTTTAATATTTTTGAATTTCCTACATAAATTACTCCTTGATCATCTTTAATTTTAGAGGCTTTATTTTTTAGATCATTGAGCCAAATCGGTCTCGACGTTAAATGATAAGATAAATTTCCTGCGAACCATTCGTCTCCAATAACTATTTTTATATCGTTTACGTAATTATCATTCCATTTATTTTGAACAAGTCTAGCAATTTCTTTCCCTGGAAAATCTGTACGTTTTTTTTTATCATAAACAGATATTCCCAAATAAATTACAGGTGATAAAATAAATAAAGATAAGCAAATTGCATAAAATCTTTTTATCTTTTTAAAATCAATATTTTTTCTGAAAATTTCTATAAATAATGTTCCAAAAAATAAATAAAATGGAGTCATCCACATAGTCCTGATTTTAGCTCCAGAAACAATTGAAGTAATTAACATTAAAGCAATAGGAATTAAATTTATTGAAATTAGAAATAAAAATTTCTTACTTTTAATATTTAGCTTAAAATTTATTTTTTTTAATAAAACTAGAACAATTATAAAAAATGGAATTAAAATTACTATTTGTTTTATTAAAAAAATTAGAGGATTTTCTAAATGATCAATCCATGTTGCGTCTGTTAATGAAGATCTTTTTAAACCATAAAAAATTGTTATAAAATTATTCTTAAATAGCCAAAAAAAATGAGGTGTTAGTATAATTAATGAAATTATTATTGATAAAAAATAGCTAGAAATAAATTTTTTATATTTTCTTAAATTTAAAATAAAATAGATAAATATTGCAATAAGAATATAAATGAACAAATATTTTGATAAAAAACCTAAAGCAGAAAAAACACCAAATAGTATCCAATTAATTTTATTATTTGAGTTTATACCCTTCCAAAAAAAATAAATAGTTAAAGCCCAAAATGGAAGTTGAGAAACATTAACATTAAATTCAGGGGTCGTAAAATTATAAAAATAAATCCCGGTTAAGGCCAAAACAGACATAAAAGAATAAATTTTATCCTCGAATATTTCATTGGAGAATTTCCAAACAAAAACTAATGCAACAATTACAAAAATTTGACTAAGGAGATAATACGCCCAATCATTTGATCCAAAAATTATGTAAAACATCTCAACGGCAAACGCGCTTAAAGGAGGATGTTTATTAAAACCCCATTCCAAATTACTTCCCCAAGCCAAAGCCTCTATAGTATCTAAAGGTAAATTTAAATTTGAAACCGAGGGAATTATTGTCCATAAAAGAAGATGAAAAAAAATAAATATGTAAAATACCTTTGTAATGTTTTTTTTAAGTATCATTTTAATATGAAATTATTATAATTTATAAGCTATTGACACGCCTAAAATCAAACATATACTCGCCGAAATCAAAAAATGCTAAAAAAAACCACTACTAAAAAAAAATATATACCAAACTCCAAGGAAAAATACATGTGTGCCAAACATAAAAAATTTTTTACTGAGGCGCTATTAAATTGGAAAAAAGATATCATTAAAGCGAATAATTTAGGAAACTTGCTAAATTCTTCAGACGACAATGTCTCGTCTGCCGATATTGTTGATCAGGCCTCTTCGTACACTGACAAAACTGTTGAAATGAAAGCTTTAAATAGAAGTAGAAAGTTAATTTCTAAAATTAATTCGGCTCTACAAAGACTTAAAGAAGGCACCTACGGTTATTGTGAGGAGACTGGAGAACCAATTGGTTTAAAAAGATTAATGGCTAGACCTGTCGCTACTCTTTCAATCGAAGCTCAAGAAAAGCATGAAAGAGATGAAAAAATTTTTGTAGATGATTAAGCTTTTGGAATTTGATCTCCTTTATTTAAGATATCGTATCCTTTCACTACAGCTTCTCTTTTGGAAATTTCTTCATACCATCTTTTTAAATTACTAAATTTTTTCAAACCAATATCATGCCATTCATGTCTAGCAATCCAAGGAAATGTAGCTATATCTGCAATAGTGTATTGTTTTCCTGCTAAATATTTTGACTGGGATAACCTTTCGTCAAGTTCTTTGTAAATTCTTTCTGATATTTTAAAGTATCTATCTTCACCAAATTCACTTTTTCCAGGATTGTAATGATGAAATTGATGATGCTGTCCTAACATAGGCCCGACATAAGCCATTTGGCCCATCAGCCACTGATTTATAGATGTTCTTTGATCTTTGTCATAGAACTTTCCACTTTTTTCACCTAAATAAATTAAAATAGCTCCTGACTCAAATAAGCTAGTTTTTGTATCATGATCAATAATAACAGGAATTTTGCTAAAAGGACTTATTTTTTTAAATTCAGGTTTAAATTGCTCTTTTTTATTAATATCTATTTTTACAACTTTATAATCAAATTGTATTTCCTCAAGCATGATTGAAATTTTTTTTCCATTAGGTGTATCAGCAGTTAATAATTCAATCACTTTTTTCCAAGTCTCTCTTGAATGTTTTTTGATGAAGTTGTGAATTCAAATCTATATTTTTCATTTGGTCTAGCTCTTTTAAAGCAGTCGACAGATGCAAGCGCTGCCTCATGAAATCCAGATAAAATAAGTTTTAGTTTTCCTGGATAATTACAAATATCGCCAACTGCAAAAATACCTTTTTTGTTAGTTTCAAAGTTTTTAGAATTCACTTCTATTGTTTTTTTGTTCATATTTAAACCCCACTCAGCTATAGGTCCGAGTTTCATGATTAAACCAAAAAAACTCAATACGATATCAGTATTTATTTTCTCTATTTTTCCATCATCAAATTTTACTGAGATTGATTTTATAACTTCGTTTCCTTCTACTGAGTCAAGTTGACAAGGTGTTTTAATTAAAATTTTTCCTTCTTTTTCTAATTTTCTAATTTCAGATAAAGTATGAGGAGCTCCTCTGAATTCATCTCTTCTGTGTATTAAAGTTATTTTAGAAAACTTAGATAACTCTAATGACCAATCTAATGCTGAATCTCCGCCCCCAAAAATAGAAATTTTCTTATTTTTGAATTTTTCTTTATTTTTTACGGCGTAGAATAATGATTTATCTTCAAACTTCTCAATCTCTTTAAGTGACAATTTTCTGGGCTCAAATGATCCTACTCCTCCAGCTATAATTATATTGGGTGCAGAAAATTCATTACTATTATTTGTCTTAACTATCCAATTATGTTTATCTTGTTTGACCTCTTCAACTCTTTCATTAAAAAAAAATTTAGTATCAAATGGTTTAATTTGTTCTAACAAATTCTTTGTTAATTCCTCTCCAGTGCACTCAGGTACTGCTGGAATGTCGTAAATTGGTTTATCAGGGTACAATTCGATACATTGTCCGCCTGCTCTATCTAAATTATCAATCACTACTGCCTTTAGTCCTTTGATGCCTAGCTGATGAACGGTAAATAAACCAACGGGACCGGCACCAATTATTATTGTATCAGTTTTAATCATTATGATTGTTGAGATGGTGTAGTAACTTTTAATCCATCTAATTCGTCAGTAACTATTAATTGGCAACTTAGCCTGCTGTTTTTTTTTGGTTCATAAGCCATATCGATCATATCAACTTCTGCTTCTTCTGCTTGAGGTAGTTTACTTAACCATTTTTCTTCGACATAAACATGGCAGGTTGCACAAGCCATAGAACCACCGCAGTCTGCATCAATCCCAGGAATATCATTTTGAATAGCTCCCTCCATAACAGTAAGGCCGTTTTCAACTTCAATGGTTTTGCTTTTTCCTTTGTTGTCTTGATATGTAATTTTGGGCATTAAGAAGAATATAGAGGTCTAAAAAAAAGGGCAAGTATGTAAAGCATACCTGCCCTTAATTTAATTACTTAAATACTAGCTTCTTGAAACTCTAGTATTTTGCATTGCAGCAGCCCAAATAATAAGACCGAAAGCGATCTTGTTTAGGAAATCTGCAGCGTTGTAGATAACGTTCAATGAGTTAACGTCTACACCACCAGTTAAATATCCGAAGATATAACCTAATGGGTATACAGCCCAACCGATTGTAACGATTATTCTCATCGCACTAAATGCAGTTTGTAATGACTTGTTACCAGCTTTCGCTGCAAGTGTTCCAGCTTCACCAGAGAATATTTCAAATAGAATATATATCCAGCCAGCCATTCCGATTACGAAACCAACAAATGGTTGCATGTAACCAGCTTCACCTAGGTAACCACCTATAAGCATTACTAGAGAACCTATTAAAAGTTTCCAGAATACTGAGCTAGGTACTTTTTTCACTGCCGCTAACACAAAGTAGAACTCAAGCATTAGTAATGGCACTGTGATTAACCAGTCAATATATCTGTAAACAGTTGGTGACTCACCAGTTCCGATCCATACTTCTCTCATGTACATGTAGTGTATGAATGCGATACCAGTTACTAATCCCGCAACTGTAATTGAAACTCTCCAAGCAGGTGCAACAGAACCTCTTTCTAAAAAGAAGAACGCTGTAGCTGCTAAACAACCCATTGATACTAACCAGAATGAAATACCTACGAAATCATCTGTGGCCAATAAAGCTGTCTCTGCATTAGCTGAACCTGTAAATCCTAATACGGCAACAGTAGCTAGTGCAAACATTTTTAATTTACTCATGAAAACCTCCCTCGTTTGTTTAGTTTTCTAATTAGTTTATATATAAACCGCTCAGACAAACGGTAAATCTAACCGCTACCGAGCAATGGATGGAACATAGTAAAAAACAAAGTTACAGTGAAGTGTTTTTTTTTACTAAAAACCGCATATTTATTGGTTTTTCTATTTTTTTTTGGGGATATTTATGAAATACTCGATAAATTTTAGAGTTTAGGGAGAATTAATTTGAGTCAAAAATATAAGAAAATCTATCAAAAATCTATTCAAGATAGAGAAGAATTTTGGAAAGAGATCTCCGAAAATATCTTTTGGTATAAAAAACCAACTAAAATTCTAAATTCTAACAATCCCCCTTTCTACAAATGGTTTGAGGATGGTGTAACAAACACTTGTTACAACGCTTTAGATATACATATTGATGAAGGTAGAGGTGATAAACTTGCAATTATTTACGATAGTCCCATTACCGGTACAAAAAAAAATATAACTTACAATGAATTAAAAGATCTTGTTTCGTTATTTGCTGGAGCATTAAAAAATCAAGGTGTCAACAAAGGTGACAGAGTAATTATATATATGCCTATGATACCTGAAGCGGTAGTTGCGATGCTTGCTTGTGGTAGAATTGGAGCAGTGCATTCTGTTGTCTTTGGAGGTTTTGCTGCAAACGAACTTGCGAGTAGAATTGATGACTCTAAAGCAAAACTTTTAGTAACTGCTTCTTGCGGTTATGAACCTGGAAGAACTGTTCATTACAAACCTTTGGTCAACAAAGCGCTTGAGCTTGCAAATCATAAACCAAATAAATGTATTATTTTTCAAAGAGATAAAGATAAAGCAGAACTTAATCCAAAAATGGATATTACATGGGATGATGCACACAAAGATGCAAAGCCTGTAGGCTGCGAAAAGATGAATGCAAATGATTATGCTTATATACTTTATACTTCGGGAACTACTGGTCTACCTAAAGGAATTGTTAGAGATATAGGTGGGCATATCGTTGCTTTGAAATGGACGATGAAAAATATTTATAACATTAATCAAGATGATGTTTGGTGGTCAGCAAGTGATATAGGTTGGATTGTTGGTCACTCTTATATTGTTTACGCTCCATTGTTTTATGGATGCACTACAGTTTTGTTTGAAGGAAAACCTGTTGGGACGCCTGACGCTGGAGTTTTTTGGCGTGTGATTTCAGAACACAAAGTAAAATCTCTCTTTACAGCTCCCACTGCTATTAGAGCTATCAAAAAAGAAGATCCCAATGGAGAATTTTTTAAAAAATATGATTTAAGTAAATTTGATAAATTATTCCTAGCAGGTGAGCGAGCTGATCCTGACACAATTAAATGGTTTGAAAAATTATCTAACTCACCTGTAATTGATCATTGGTGGCAAACTGAAACTAGCTGGGCGATTACTTCTGATTGTACAGGAATAGAGTCGTTTCCAGTGAAATACGGTTCAGCTTTTAAACCTGTGCCGGGTTATGATTTGAAAGTTTTAAATGCAGAAGGAAAAGAAGTTGGTCCAGGAAAAATGGGTGATATTGTTGTAAAACTTCCTTTGCCACCTGGAACTTTCCCTACCCTTTGGGGAGCTGATAAAAGATATAAAGAAAATTATATGACTACCTACCCTGGTTATTATCAAACTTATGACGCGGGTCATATAGATGAAGATGGTTACGTTTGGATCATGTCTAGAACAGATGATATTATTAATGTTGCAGGACACAGATTGTCTACGGGAGCCATAGAAGAAGTTCTTGCAGAGCATAAGGATGTAGCCGAGTGTGCTGTCATCGGTATTGCAGATAAACTTAAAGGGCAACTTCCTATTGGCTTACTTGCTTTAAAAGCTGGAGTAACCAAAGATAAAAAAGATATCATCGATGAATGTGTAAAAATGGTGAGGGAAAAAGTTGGTCCCGTGGCAGCTTTTAAAATAGCTATTGTGGTTAAAAGATTGCCTAAAACAAGATCAGGAAAAGTTTTAAGAGGAACTGTTAGAAAAATAGCTGATAACGAACCTTATAAGATGCCTGCAACAATTGATGATCCAGTTATTTTAGATGAAATAAAAGCTGATTTAATTGAAAATAATATTTTAAAACTTTAGAGGTGTTCCTTTAGACTTTAAAATTACTTTACCATCTGACATCACCAAATGACCATTAACAATAGTTCCTACAGGGAAACCTTTAACTTTATGATTATTAAAAGGCGTCCAGCCACATTTGCTTGCAATCATTTCATTTTTAATTGTCACCTCTTTATTCATGTCAGTAATGGTTAAATCAGCGTCAAAGCCTTCTTTTATATAACCTTTATTCTTAATACCAAAAATCCTACAAGGATTTTCACACATAAGATTAATTAACTGTTGAAGTGTAAGTTTGCCATTATTTACGTGATCAAGCATGATTGGGAAAATAGTTTGAACACCCGGCATTCCTGATGGGGTGTTCGGATATTCTTTATCTTTATTCTCTTTTAAATGAGGAGCGTGATCAGAGCCTAATACATCTACAATATTATTTTTAATCGCAACCCATAGACGATCGTAATGTTCTTTAGTCCTTAATGGAGGATTCATTTGAGCATAAGTTCCAAGTTTGTCATAACAATCTGGTGCATAAAGAGTTAAATGCTGCGGTGTGGTTTCGAAAGTTACATTTTTTTTGTGCATGGCTAAAAAATCTACTTCATCTTTTGTAGTCACATGTAAAACATGAATTTTTTTATTGTATCGCTCAGCAATTTTAACAACTCTTCGTGTGGAAGACATTGCGCACTCTACATTTCTCCATTCAGGGTGTGAGTGAACATCTCCTTTTCTTATAAATTTTTTTCTAAGCTTTATAATATCTTCATCTTCAGAATGGATCGATACAACTCTATCACTGCTTGAGATTACTTTTTCAATATCTGCTTCTTTATCAACTAATAAGTTTCCTGTTGATGAGCCTGCAAATAATTTTACACCACAACAACCCTCAACATCTTTAAGCCTAGCAAGTTGATCGGTGTTGTCTGGCGTTGCACCAAAATAAAAAGCGTAATTACTATGCATCCTATTTTTTGCTGCTTGTAATTTTTTATCGAACTCAACTAGATTAGACGTGGGAGGATTAGTGTTAGGCATTTCGAACAAAGATGTTACCCCTCCTAAAACGGCTGCTCTACTTCCACTTTCTAAATCCTCGGCATCAGTAGACCCTGGTTCTCTGAAATGAACTTGAGTATCAATGATACCTGGTAAAACAACTTTATCAGTAGCATCGTAAACTTTTGAACTATTAAGTTCAATTTTACCTATTTTTTGAATCTTATTACCAGATAACCCAATGTCTGTTTTGGTAAGCTTGCCATCAATATAACAAGAGCCATTTTTAATTATGAGACTAAATTTATCAGACATGATTTAATAAATATATTATACAATATAAACTTGCAAATATGGAAAAAGATAAAATTATTTTATTAGAAGACCGTGGATTAATCTCAATAACGGGTGAAGATTCTAAAAATTTTCTTCAAAATATCATTACCAACGATGTAGAAAAGGTAAGTTCTTCTAATTCAATTTTTTCAGCGTTGTTTACTCCACAAGGCAAATACTTATTTGAATTTTTTCTGTTGCTAACAAAAGAAGGATTTTTATTAGACTGTGATAATAAATTTACAAATGAAATTATCGCTTATCTCTCAAAATATAAATTAAGATCAAAAATTGAAATTAAAGATATTTCTACTAATCATGTCATTGGTTTAATAAGTTTAGAAAAATTCACCGAAATACAAAACAATGAGAACAAAAACACCGATACGATAGTTTATAGGGATAGCCCTGTATTTATTGATCCGAGAAATAAAAAGTTAGGAGCTAGAATCTTATCAACCCTTGAAAAATTACACCTCACAATAAAAAAATTAGATTTAAAAATTACTCAAGCTGAAAATTATTTTATAGATGCACATGCTCTAGGGATACCTATTAAAGGTGTAGAAAATTTAAAAGAACAATTGTTTGGATTAGAGGCAAATTTTGAAGAACTTAAGGCTATTGATTTTAAAAAAGGTTGCTATGTTGGGCAAGAGAATACTGCAAGAATGAAGCTTAAAAATAAACTAAGAAGAAGATTGTTGCCGATAAAATTTGATCAAGAATTAAGCATAGGTGATGAACTTAAATACAATAATATTACAATTGGAAAAGTTTTGATTAATAAACCAATGCCTTTTGCGTTGGTTAAACTTTTTGACCCTGATTTTTCTGAATTTAATGATAAAGATATTTCCATAAACGATAATAAGGCTAAGTTAATCAATATATTCAAATAATGGTGCGGTCGGAGAGACTCGAACTCTCACGGGAAACCCACACGCCCCTCAAGCGTGCCTGTCTACCAATTTCAGCACGACCGCAATAATTATGCGACAATAAAGGAATGACAATTTAACCTCAAGTTGGTAAATTAGAATTAGTATGTCTGCACAACAACATAATATAGCAAATTCACAAGATATTTATAAAAAAATATCTAAGTTTATACCTGACGCTGAGTGGAAAATTCATGCGCCTCTAATTGATAAAATTAATAAATTAAAAAGAGAAAAGAACGCCATTATTCTTGCTCACAATTATCAAACACCAGAGATTTATCATGGTGTTGCTGATATCGCTGCTGACTCTTTGGCTTTAGCAATCGAAGCTTCTAAAACTTCTGCAGATAAAATAATTATGTGTGGAGTACACTTCATGGCAGAAACAGCAAAACTTATGAATCCTGCTAAAAAAGTTTTTCTTCCTGATATGGAAGCAGGTTGTTCACTTGCAAGTTCAATAACAGGTGAAGATGTAAGATTATTAAAACAAAAATATCCAGGTGTTCCAGTTGTATCATACGTAAATACTTCTGCAGATGTAAAAGCTGAAACAGATATTTGTTGCACTTCTGCTAATGCAGTTAAAGTGGTTGAGTCTTTAAATGTAGATAAAGTTATATTTTTACCTGATCAATATTTAGCAGATTATGTTGCAAAGAATACAAAAGTAAAAATCATTGCATGGAAAGGAACTTGTATTGTTCATGAACAATTTACTGAAAAAGAAATTAAAGATATTAAAACACAAAATCCAGGAATAAAAGTTATAGCACATCCTGAGTGTCCCCCTGATGTAATCGCAGCATCTGATTTTGCTGGCTCTACGTCTGGCATGATTAAATATGTAAAAGATAATCAACCTAAAAAGGTGATGCTAGTAACAGAGTGTTCGATGAGTGATAATGTTGAAGCTGATAATCCAAATGTATCATTTATTAAACCGTGTAACTTATGTCCTTATATGAAAAAAATTAATTTAGAAAAAATCTTAGACTGCTTAGAAAATGATACGAATGAAATTATTTTAGATAATAAAACTATAGAAGCCGCTAGAAAATCTGTAATTAGAATGACCGAAATTGGTCGTTAGATCAGTGCAAAAATTAAATCAATCTTATATTAAATCCGTAGTTAAAAAAGCTCTAGATGAAGACTTAAAACCTAGAGGTGATATCACAACAAACTTAATAAAATTTAAAAATAAGAAAGTTAAAGCTCAAATCGTAGCAAAACAAGATGGTATCATAGCTGGGTTAGATTTTTGCAAAACTGCGTTCAAGCTGGTGAGTAAAGAGACAATTTTTATAAGTAAAGTAAAAGATGGTGCTAAAGTAAAAAAGGATAAAGTTATTGCTGAAATAAAAGCCAAAACAAAAACAATTTTAATTGCAGAGAGAACTGCTTTAAATTTTTTAAATCACACCTCAGGAATTGCAACCTTAACTAATCAATTTAAACAAAAAGTTAATAAAAAAACTAAGATTTGTTGCACGAGAAAAACAACACCAAATTTAAGATTGTTAGAAAAATATGCTGTAAAAAAAGGTGGTGGTCACAACCATAGATACAACCTAAGTGATGAAATTTTAATTAAAGATAATCATATAAGTGCTGAGGACAGTTTAGAAAATTTAGTAAAAAAAGCTATTAAGACTAAAAAAATTGTAACGGTTGAGATAGAAAATCTTAAGCAATTAAATCAAGTATTAGGTCTTAAATTTAAAAGAATTTTATTCGATAACATGAGCATTAAGCAATTAAGAAAATGTCTAAAACTTTGTAAAAATAAATATGAAACTGAATATTCAGGTAATGCTAATCTAAAAAATATTAAAAAAATATCTAGTACAGGAATTAATAGAATTTCTGTAGGTGCTATCACTCATAGCGCCAAATCATTTGATACTACTTTGTTATTTTCTTAATTCTGCTTGAGCAGCAGCTAATCTAGCGACAGGGACTCGAAATGGAGAACAGGACACATAATCTAGTCCTGTTCTAGAACAGAAATCTATGCTTTTAGGATCTCCACCGTGCTCACCGCAGATGCCTAATTTAAGTTTCTTATTAACTTTTCTTCCTCTTGTAGAAGCGAGTTCAACTAGTTCGCCTACTCCACTTTGGTCAATACTTACAAATGGATCAACATCAAATATTTTATTATCAATATAATCATTTAAAAACTTACCAGAGTCGTCCCGGCTTATTCCTAATGTAGTTTGTGTTAAATCATTTGTTCCAAAACTAAAAAAATCAGCGTGCTTAGAAATTAATTTAGCCTGTAAGGCAGCTCTTGGAAGCTCAATCATAGTTCCAACCATATATTCTAATTTGATTTTATTTTCTGTCTCAATCTTTTTAGCGGTTCTATTAACTAATTCTCTTAAGATTTTTAATTCTGTATCTGTTGAAACGAGAGGTATCATGATCTCAACAAAAGCTGATTTAATTTTTGATTTTTTAAGTTCGATTAAAGCTTTAAAGATTGCTTCACATTGCATTTCATAAATTTCAGGAAAAGAAATACCTAGTCTACATCCTCTATGACCCAGCATAGGATTTTCTTCATGTAGTTCAGCAATTCTATCTTTAACTTCTTTAGCAGCTAAATTTAGTGATCTAGCAACTTCATCTATATCTTTATCTGTTTTTGGTAAAAATTCATGTAAAGGAGGATCAAGTAATCTCACAGTTACTGGTAATCCAGACATAACATTAAATATCTTTTTAAAATCATCTTTTTGATGTGGTAACAATTTTTCTAAAGCGCTATCTCTATCTTCTTTAGATCTTGATAAAATCATCTGCCTTACTGATAAAATTCTTTCTTCATCAAAAAACATGTGCTCTGTTCTGCATAAGCCTATTCCTTCTGCACCAAATTCTCTTGCTGTTTTACTGTCAGTTTCTGTCTCAGCATTAGTTCTGACTTTTAATTTTTTAAACTCATCAGCCCATTTCATAATTGTAGAAAAATACCCTGAAATTTCTGGCTGGACAGTTGGCACTAATCCTTTCATAACTTTTCCACTACCGCCATCGATAGTTATGATATCACCTTCTTTTATGATTTCTTCACCCGCTTTAAATTGTTTGCTTTCATAGTCAATTGTAATTTCACTTGATCCAGACACACACGGTCTTCCCATTCCTCTCGCTACAACAGCGGCATGACTCGTCATTCCACCTCTTGCCGTTAGAATTCCTTTTGCTGCATGCATACCATGAATATCTTCAGGTGAAGTTTCTAATCTAACAAGAATGGTATCCTGCATCATCCCATTTAATCTTTCGGCTTCATCTGCTGAGAAAACAACTTTACCACTTGCTGCTCCTGGTGATGCTGGAAGACCAGATGCGATAATTTCTTTCTTAACTTTATTGTCTAAAGTTGGGTGTAATAATGTATCTAATGTATTTGGATCTATTCTTAGTATTGCTTCTTTTTTTGATATTAATTTTTCTTTTACCATATCAACTGCAATTTTAATTGCGGCTTTCGCAGTTCGTTTACCTGATCTTGTTTGCAACATCCAAAGTTTATTATTCTCAACTGTAAATTCAATATCTTGCATGTCTTTGTAATGTTTTTCTAATTTAAGAAATACTTTAGCTAATTCTTTGTAAACTTTTGGCATAGCTTCTTCCATTGATTGATCTTTTGAGCCAGCATCCTGTTTTGCTTTTTTGGTTATGTATTGAGGTGTTCTTGTGCCTGCTACAACGTCTTCACCTTGAGCATTAATTAAAAATTCTCCAAAGAAAGAATTGCCCCCTGTAGATGGATTTCTAGTAAACGCAACTCCCGTTGAACAATCGTTACCCATATTACCAAACACCATGGCTTGAACATTTACTGCTGTGCCCCAGTGGTCTGGTATTTGGTTTAACTTTCTATAAGTTTTTGCTCTTTGACTATCCCAAGATAAAAATACTGCATTAATTGCTCCTAGCAACTGTTCTTTTACATCCTGCGGAAAATTAATTTTTTTTTCTTTCTTAACTAATTCTTTAAAATTAGTAATTAATCCATCCCAATCATTTTCATCTAGGTCGGTGTCTAATAGAACCCCTTTGGTTAATTTATAATTATCTATTAACTCTTCGAACAAGTGACCTTCAACGTTAAGAACCACATTACTATACATCTGAATAAATCTTCTATAACTGTCTTTGGCAAATCTTCCATTTGAAGTCTTCTTCTTTAACGCTTCAACAGTTTTATCGTTTAAACCTAAATTTAAAATAGTATCCATCATCCCGGGCATTGAAATTCTTGCTCCTGATCTAACTGATACTAGTAATGGATTTTTAAGATCACCAAATTTCTTTTTAGTTTTCTTTTCAATATTTTTTAATTCTGCCTCGATATTTTTAATTACTTTTTGAGGTAATTTTTTTTTATTTTTATAAAAAAGATCACAAACTTCTGTTGTAATAGTGAATCCTGGGGGAACAGGTAAACCTAGTCTGCCCATCTCTCCGAGATTAGCTCCCTTCCCTCCTAGAATATTTTTTTTATTCTTTAATTTTTTTGCAGATTTATCATCAAAACTAAATACTACTTTTGCCATTACAGACCTTCTAATTTTGAAAAATCAATAAAGTTATCAAAAGTGTTGCAAAACAATTTTAACAGCTCTAATCGATTATTTTTAATATCTTGATTTTCATCATTTACTACGACGTTGTCAAAAAAATTATCTGTAAATTCTTTAATTTCTGATAGCCTTATCAACAAGTTTTCGTAATCTTTATTATCATCTTTAACGGTAAAGGCTTTTCTTATTTCGTTAATTTTTTCATGAAGTATTTTTTCTTCTTCTTTTCTAAATAATACAGCGTCTGGTCTGCCTGTGATTCCTTTTCCGGCCTTATCCAGAATATTAGAGGCTCTTTTATAGGAGCTAATTGCATTAAGGCCGATGCCTTTATTCTTATACTTGTTCATTAAAATTGTTTTTGCATAAAGTGCTAAAAAATTATCTCCGGCATGAGAGCTGACAGAAGCTTCGATTATATCTGGTTTTATATTTTTTAATTTTAAAACATTTCTCATTCTCTCTTTAATAAATTCAAGAACTTGTTGTTCTGTTTTTTCGTTAATTATTTTAACACCTTGTTCTTGATATAATCTTATGGCGTAATTAATTAAATCTCTAAGCTTAAATGATAATTTATTTTCGATTATTATTCGTAATAATCCTATTGCTGCACGTCGTAGTGCAAATGGATCTTTAGAACTCGTAGGTTTTTCATCGATAACGAAGAATCCAACTAAGGTGTCTATTTTGTCTACAATTGAAATTGAATAACTAAAAGGTTTCTTTGGCAAAACTGAAGTTAGACCTGTAGGTAAATAATGATCGCTAACTGAGTTAGCGACGTCTTCTTCAAATCCTTGCGCTAAAGCGAAATATTTTCCCATTACACCTTGAAGTTCAGGGTACTCTCCAACTAAATCAGAACATAAATCAGATTTTGATATAGATGCTGCAACTTGAACCTTTTCTTTGTTAATATTTAAATCATCAGAGAGTAGTCCTGCCAATTGTCTTAGTCGCTGTGTCTTATCGTAAATTGTTCCAAGTTTTTCATAGAACGTAACAGATTTAAGATTGGCGATTTGTTTAATTAAATTTTTAGATCTATCTTTATCCCAAAAGAATTTAGCGTCGGCTAACCTTGCTTCTACAACCCTTTTATTGCCTTGTGTAATAAATTTTTTTTCATCTTTTTTATTAGCTACGACAAAGAAATAATTTGTTAACCGATCTCTGCTATCAAAAATTGGAAAATATCTTTGATGTTTTTCTAAAGTGGAGATTATTATTTCTTGGGGAATCTTTAGATAATCTTTGTTAAAACTAACGTGAAGTAAATTTGGATCTTCTACAATATTAACAACTTCCTCTAAAAGTTTAGGATTTAGGTGCTCTTTATATTGTTTAGATTGTGAGAATGAATTTATTTTTTTTAAAATAATCTCTTCTCTTTCCTGATGATTAACAATAATTTTATTACTTTTGAGAAAGCTTAAATAGTCTTTAAAATCTTTAATTTTTCTAGTTTTAATAGTTAAATCTTGTTCAATTATAATTTCATCTGTTGTTTCTAAATGATCAAATTTAAATAAAAGTTTCTTATTATTAAATCGGGCAAAGATCGATCTCAAAGGTCTTCCCCACATCAAACTATGGTCTGACCATTTCATTGATTTTTTCCAGTTAATTGAGCTAATTGCTTTTGGAATTATTTTAACTAATAAATCTTCAATTAAAATTAACTGGGGCTGCGTTTTAATAAAGTAAAATTTTCCTTTTTCAGTTTCTTTTTCAATTAAATCTTTTTCTGAAACACTTTTCGCTTTTATAAAACCTTGTAAAACCTGATCAGGAGAACCTACCTTGGGCCCTTTAACTTCTTTAGCTTCAATTTTAATTTTTTCTGCTAAGTCCTTAATAAGTAGCGTTAATCTAGTGGGTGAAGAATAAACTAATAAATCTTTATACTTTATATTGTCTTCTTTTAGGGGTTTTTTAACAAATTCTTTTAGTTGATTTCTTGCTCCAATTTGTAATTGAGGAGGAATTTCTTCACTATAAAGTTCCAATAAAAGTTCTGCCATAATCTAACTTTGCGTACTCAGCCATAATGCTCCGCAACCTTTTGCAAGTTCTCGAATTCTGGTTATGTAACCCGTTCTTTCTGCGACACCAATAACTCCACGGGCATCTAATAAATTAAATATATGACTGGCTTTTAAACATTGATCGTAAGCTGGAAGTGAAAGTTTTTTTTCAAGCAAAGACTTACATTCCATTTCCGTGCTTTCAAAATTTTTTAATAAAGTGTCTGTATTTGCAAATTCAAAGTTATAAGCTGAAAACTCTTTTTCAGCTTGAAAAAAAACTTCCTTATATTTAATTCCTTCATCGTTCCAATCTAAATCAAAGACATTGTTTTTGCCTTGAACGAACATGCATAATCTTTCTAGGCCATAAGTTATTTCTACAGGTACCGGTTTACATTCTATTCCTGTCATTTGTTGAAAGTATGTGAATTGTGTAATCTCCATTCCATCACACCAAACTTCCCAGCCTAATCCTGCTGCACCTAAAGTTGGACTTTCCCAATCATCTTCAACAAATCGGATATCGTGATTTTTTACATCAATCCCAATCGTTGCTAAACTTTTTAAGTAGAGTTGTTTTATATTTTTTGGCGATGGTTTTATTATGACTTGAAATTGATAATAATGTTGTAAACGATTTGGATTTTCACCGTATCTTCCGTCAGTTGGTCTTCTCGATGGTTGAACGTATGCAGCTTTCCATGGTTTAGGGCCAAGAGATCTTAAAGTTGTAGCAGGATGAAAAGTTCCTGCTCCAACCTCTAAGTCATAAGGTTGTAATATTACACATCCATTTTTTCCCCAAAATTTTTGTAAATTCATTATAATATTTTGAAATGATAAAAAGTTTAATTTTTTTGAGGTTTTTGTTTTAACTTTTTTTTTTGTTGGCATTTACAAACCAAATTTTTGCCACATCGATTTTTCTTCTATAATATTGGCTAGTCTATCAACGGGATCTGTGATTGAAGAAGATAATTTTCTTGCAATAAATCCTTTTGGCTTTTCAAAGTTTTTAATAATAACTTTTTCACCAAATTTTTCTTTTAAAATTTGATCAGCGTTTCCCATACCGTCAATTAATCCAAGATCTAATGCTGATTTACCTGTCCAAAATTCACCAGTAAAAATATTATTTTTTTCCGGATCTTTAAGTTTAGAACCTCTACTTGTTTCAACGACTTTGATAAAATCAGCGTGTAATTCTAGTTGAATACTTTTTAATCTTTTAACATCCTCTTCTTTTTCCTCCACAAAAGGATCTAAAGTACTTTTATTTTTTCCTGCAGTATAAACTCTTCTCTCAATACCAATTTTTTTTATTAAATCTTTAAATCCAAATGAAGCAGAAATAACTCCAATTGAGCCTATGATTGAACTTGAATTTGCATAAATTTCATCACCTGCGCATGAAATTAAATAACCACCTGATGCGGCAACATCTTCAGCAAATATAATTACTTTAACTTTGCTTTTCTCAGCCAACTGCCTGATGTAACTGTAGATCAAATGAGATTGAACTGGGGATCCTCCAGGTGAATTTATTGATACTGCAACATGTGTGATTTTCTTAAAAGAGAATGCTTTTTTTAAAATATCTCTTTGACCCGCTAGATCTATACCTTTGTTAAATCGACCCGCAGAGCCAATTACTCCGGTTAGTCTTACATGAGGTACTACTTTTTTCTTTTTAAAAATTGAAAACATAATTTTGATGAACTTTCTAACTCTTATAACAGTAAAAAATTAAATTTTAATATTAAATTACGCTACTTATAGTTGAATTATAGGTGCGTCACCACGTTTCCAATTAAAAATTTATTATTAGAAAAATCAATTATAAATAAAGCATATGGGATCAGTAATACCACTAAAAAAATCGGCAAACTCTGCTTACTTAGAGCTTAAAAACTTGCTTGGATCTAAGCTTCAAAAAGTTGAAGATTTAATTGAGCAAAGATTAAAAAGTGAAGTCGATTTAATTGAAAAGATGAGTGATCATCATCTTAAATCTGGAGGAAAAAGATTAAGAGCTTTATTAACTTTAGAGTCTGCAAAATTGACTGGCTACAAAGAAGACAATAGAGACATTAATCTTGCGGCTTGTGTAGAGCTAATTCATTCAGCAACATTATTACACGATGATGTAATTGATGAGAGTTCTTTAAGAAGAGGAGTTAAAACTACAAATTCAATTTGGGGCAACCAATCATCAATTTTAGTTGGTGATTATCTTTTGAGTAGATGTTTTGAAATCATGGTTCAAGATGGTGATTTAGAAGTTTTGCAACTTTTATCCTCTACTTCTGCAAAAATTGCTCAAGGTGAAGTTCTTCAACTTCAACATAAAGGTGAAGCTGATATTTTAGAAGAGACATACATTGATATAATAAATTTAAAAACAGCAGCGTTATTTTCTGCTGCAACAAAAACAGGTGCTTGCATCTCTGGAAGTAACGATAAAGAAAAAAAGGCTTTAGAGTCTTATGGAAGAAACCTGGGTTTGGCTTTTCAAATTGCGGATGATGCGCTTGATTATTATGCAAAAGAAAAATTTTTTGGCAAACAAATAGGAAAAGATTTTTATGAAGGTAAAGTTACTTTGCCTTTAATAACAATTTTTCAAAAAGGAAATGAAGAAGAAAAAGAGTTTTTAACTGAAATAATGAAGAAAGAAAAAAGAACTGAAGAGGATTTTAGTGAAACACTTGCGTTAATTAATAAATACAAAGCTGTTGAGACAAGTTTAAAAAAAGCAGAGTATTTTGTTAATGTGTCTTATGATGCTCTAGCTATTTTTTCTGATAGTGAAGATAAAAGAATATTACAAAGCTTAACTAGCTTTAGTTTAAATAGGTCTTTTTAAGGATATAGTAGTTCCTTTTCCCATTTTCCATTTTTACTTTTATAATTCAATCTCTCGTGAATTCTACCTTCTCCATCAACCCAAAACTCTATTTCAGCTGGCAAAATTCTCCAGCCTGACCAGTGTGGCGGTCTTGGAACATTGTTTTGATCAGGATATTTTTTTTCAAACTCTTTAATTTTTTCCAAAAAAGTTTCTCTTTTATCTAAAATTGAAGATTGAGAAGATGCCCAAGCGCTAATACGGTTTTTATAAGGTCTTGAATTATAATAATCATCAGCTTCTTTTTCAGAAACTATCTCTACTTTCCCAATTACTCTTACTTGACGTCTTAAACTTTTCCAATGAAAACACATTGAGGCTTTTTGATTTTCTTTTAATTCACCGCCTTTTTTACTATTAAAGTTTGTATAAAAAACAAATCCTTTATCATTTAAACCTTTTAGTAAAACCATTCTTACATTAGGTTGATTATGTTTATTAGAAGTAGCTACTGCGACAGCATTTGGGTCGTTAATTTCAGTTTCTTCAGCCTTAGCAAACCATTTTTTGAATAAATCTATTGGATTATCCAAATCCTCAAAGCAGCTATCTAAACCAAGTGAATTTTTGCCATTTTTTTGATTCATATATTTAATAAAATAATCTATACATTAAATATCTATGTCTTTTAATACTTTTGGAAAAATATTTAGATTTACAACTTGGGGGGAATCCCACGGTGCTGCTATAGGGTGTGTGGTAGATGGTTGTCCGCCAAATATTCCTTTATCAGAAAAAGATATCCAGACAGATATGGACAGAAGAAGACCTGGACAATCTAAATTTACTACTCAAAGAAAAGAACCGGATAAAGCTATTATTCTCTCTGGTATTTTTGAAGGTAAAACGACTGGAACGCCAATTTCAATTATTATCTACAATGAGGATAAAAAATCTAGAGACTACGAATCTATAAAAAATAAATTTAGACCAGGACATGCTGATTTTACTTATTTTAAAAAATATGGCATTCGAGATTTTAGAGGTGGTGGCCGTCAGTCAGCTAGAGAGACAGCAAGCAGAGTTGCGGCAGGTGCTGTTGCCAGAATAGTTTTAAAGAAAATTATTGGTAAAAAATTTAATGTTATTGGAGCTGTAACTCAATTGGGTTTAATGTCATGTGATAAATCAAATTGGAACAATGCTGAGATAAGAAAAAATCCTTTTTTCTGTCCTGATAAAAAATCTGTAAAACTTTGGGAAAAATATCTTTTAGCTGTTAGAAAAGCAGGATCATCTTGTGGAGCTGTAATTGAATTAAGAGCTACGGGTATTCCTGTTGGCTTAGGAGCTCCTATTTACTCGAAACTTGATACTGATATTTCAGCCGCATTAATGAGCATCAATGCAGTTAAAGGTGTAAATGTAGGTTCAGGTATGAATGCTGCATACTTAAGCGGTGAAGAGAACTCTGATGAAATCAGAAAAAGTTCTGGCAAAATAAAATTTAAAACCAATCATGCTGGAGGAATTCTTGGAGGAATTTCAACTGGACAAGATATTGTTGCATCTTTTGCGGTGAAACCAACTTCTTCTATTTTAACTAGTAGAGAAACTATTGATAAAAAAGGTAAGAATACAAAAATTTCAGTTAAAGGACGACATGACCCATGTGTAGGAATTAGAGCAGTACCTATTGGTGAAGCAATGATCAACTGCGTGTTACTTGATCATTTGTTAATGCACAGAGCACAGTGTGGTTAATTAGAAATCTTATTTTTATTTTTAGCTAAAATTATATTTGAGTTAAGTGTTTCTTCAACTTTATTGGCTATAGATGAACTGTCTAAACCTGCAATCTCATACATTTTCTCAGGTGTGTCTTGATCTATAAAAATATCTGGCAAAATCATAGATCTAAATTTTAAACCTCTATCAAATACTCCTCTATCGGACAAAAGTTGCATTACATGAGATCCAAATCCACCTATAGAACCTTCTTCAATAGTTATTAATACCTCATGACTTGAGGCTGTTTCCATAATTAATTTTTCATCTAAAGGTTTTGCAAATCGTGCATCTATAATTGTGCAATCAATTCCTTTTTTTAAAAGTTTATCTGAAGCATTTTTGCACTCCTCCAATCGTGTTCCAAAATTTATTAGAGCTACTTTTTTTCCTTCTTTGATAACTCTACCCTTTCCAATTTCCAAAGTTTCTTTGATTGAAGGTAATTCAATTCCAATTCCGTTTCCTCTGGGATATCTAAAAGCTGAAGGACGATCATTTATATTTACTGAAGTATTGATCATCTTAACAAGTTCGGCTTCATCGCTCGCGGCCATAACAACAAAATTGGGTAAAGTTGAAAGATAAGTAATATCAAAAGAACCAGCATGTGTTGGCCCATCTGCACCGACTAGACCAGCACGGTCTATGGCAAATCTCACTGGAAGTGATTGTAAAGCAACATCGTGAACCACTTGATCATAAGCCCTTTGAAGAAAAGTAGAATAGATTGCTGCATAAGGTTTATATCCTTCTGTTGCTAATCCAGCCGCAAAAGTAACAGCATGCTGCTCGGCTATTCCTACATCAAAGGTTCTATCTGGAAATTTTTTTTCAAACAAATTTAAGCCTGTTCCTGAAGGCATTGCACCTGTAATACCAATTATTTTTGTATCTTGTTCAGCATGTTTAATTAAAGTTTCAGCAAAAACTTTTGTGTATGAAGGAACATTAGACTTTGATTTTGCTTGCTCACCTGTTGAGACATTAAATTTAGATACTCCATGATATTTATCTCCTGAGTCTTCTGCAGGTTTATATCCCTTTCCTTTTTGTGTTCTAACATGAATTAATACAGGTCCTTGGTGATTTGAATTTTTAACATTCTCAAAAATTTGAACTAAATTTTCCACATCATGTCCATCAATTGGTCCTACATAATAAAAACCTAGTTCACTAAATAATGTTCCTCCAGTTACAATATTTCTTAATAAATCCTCTGCTCTACCGGCTTTTTGACTAAATCTTTTCGAAAAAGCAGAAATAACCATTTTCAATGTTTCTCTAAAACTAAAATATAATTTTCCCGATAAAAGCTTCGCTAAATATTTACTCATAGCTCCAACAGGCCTAGCAATTGACATATCGTTATCATTTAAAACCACAATTAATTTGGATTTTAATGCGCCGGCATTATTCATTGCTTCGTAAGCCATACCAGCACTCATTGCTCCGTCACCAATAACTGCAACTACATTGTTGTTATTATTAGATAATTTTTTTGCAACCGCCATTCCAAGTGTTGATGAAATAGAAGTTGAACTGTGTGCTGCTCCAAAAGGATCGTATTCGCTCTCTGCTCTTTTAGTAAATCCGGATAAACCTCCTCCCTTTCGAAGTGTTTTAATTCTATCTCTTCGGCCTGTTATAATTTTATGCGGATAGCACTGATGACTAACGTCCCAAACTAATTTGTCTTTAGGAGTATCAAACGCATAGTGCAATGCTATTGTTAATTCTACCACTCCTAATCCGGCGCCTAAATGTCCTCCTGTTTCAGAAACTACATCTATTAATTCATCTCTTAATTCATCTGAAATTTGTCTTAAATCACCTTTTCTAAATTTTCTTAAATCTGCAGGAAAATTTATTTGTTTTATAAGTCTACCCATTAAAATTGTCTTTCTAAAATAAATTCAATTGTACTAATTAATTCTTTTGCTTTTTTTCCATGTTTTTCTAAATTACGCAATATTTTTTTCTTTAACTTAATTGCATACAAATGTGCTTTTTTTTCTCCCATTAAATTTAATAAAGTTGATTTTCCTTTTTTATTATCTTTTTTAACTGGTTTACCAACTAACTTGTTAGATCCCTTTTTATCTAAAAAGTCATCAGCAAGCTGAAATAATAACCCTATCTCCTCTCCTAAATTACTTAAGAATTTTTTTTCTTTATCAGATTCATTAGCTACAACTCCAACAGCGTATAAACAAAAATTAAATAATTTTCCTGTTTTTTTTTTCTGCATATCAATAATTTGATTAATTTTTTTTTTTTTTCTTTCAAATTTTAAATCTAGTTCTTGACCACCAGCAATACCAGTGTGCCCAGAGCAATTTGCTAGAGATCTTACAATTTCATTTTTCATTTTAGAGTTAAGAAAATATTTTTTATCAGTAATAATTTCAAAAGCTAATGTAAGAAGTGAGCTCCCTGCTAAAACTGCTGAAGCCTCACCAAATTTAATATGCGTTGAGGGCTTCCCTCTTCTTATCATATCATTATCCATGCATGGTAAATCATCGTGAATTAATGAATAAGAATGAATACATTCGACTGCAGCACAAATATTTATAAGTTTTTTTTCACTTATTCTAAATAATTTTCCTGTGTCAAAAATTATAGTTGATCTAATTTTTTTTCCTCCGGAAATAACTCCGTACTTCATTGGCTTAACTAACAAAGATTGTCTTTGATTTTTTAAATATTTGATTAAAAATTTATCAATCTTATTTGCATTTTTTATTAATTTTTTTTTAATCATTATTTTTTTTATCTGAAATTTCTTTAAATTTTTTTTTAAATAATTGGTCTATATGTTTGTTAAGTAAAATTAACCTCTGATAATCTTGAATCGAATCGTCTAAATTTGTCTCTAGTTTTTCTAATTTACTCAAAATTACGTCAATTTCATCTTTGGCTTCTTTTAATGATTTACTTTTTATGTCAGCTGGAATATTTTCATTTTTCATCTTTCAAATAATATTTACATTATGAAAAATAGCTATTCAAATATATTTTCTTTTAATAAAAAAATTCTTAATAAAACTATTAAAATTTTAAATAATGGCAATGTGGCTGGATTACCCACAGAAACAGTTTATGGTTTAGGTGGAAATGCCTACTCAAAGATTTCAGTTCAGAAAATATATAAACTAAAAGGCAGGCCTATATCAAATCCATTGATCATACATTATTGTAATTTAAAAGATGCCTTGAACGATATTGAGATCAATGAGAATTTTAAAAAACTATACAAACTTCTTTGCCCGGGTCCAATTACATTTGTTTTAAAAAAAAAATATAATTCAAAAATTCATCCATTTGCTTCTGCAAAATTAAAAACAGTTGCTATAAGATTTCCAAAGCACAAAATTATTAGAACTATATTAAAAAAAATTGATTTTCCTTTGGCAATGCCTAGTGCTAATAAAGCTACAAAAGTAAGCCCGGTAAAAGCGAAAGATGTCTTTGATGAATTTAAAAAAAAAATTCAACTTATTATAGATGGTGGTAAGTGTAAAATTGGAATGGAGTCAACCGTAATTGATTTAACTGGTTTTCCAAAAATTTTAAGGCCTGGAATTATTGGTAAGAACACAATTGAAAAAATATTGAAGAAAAAAATTAAGGATAATATTCAAGGTAAAAAAATTAAATCGCCGGGAATGATGAAAAAGCATTATTCACCTGGAATACCTGTTCTTATCAACCAAAAAAAATATGATGGAAAAAGTGCTTTTATATATTTAGGAAATAAATATAAAAGAAGAAAAAATTTTTTTAGCTTAAGTAGAAATCTAGATTTAGATGAAGCTGCCTCAAATTTATATAAAACTCTTAGATTAATTAAAAAAAAGGGTTATAAAAAAATTCAAATTAGTAAAATTCCTAATCTTAGATCTGGAGTCGCTATTAACGACAGAATACAACGAGCATCAAAATCTTAAATGAAATTAAAAGTAAAAAATCTTACAAAAAAATTTAAATCTACGATTGCTGTAAATAATATTAGCTTCGAGATTGATAAAAATAAAACTTTAGGTCTTCTTGGTCCAAATGGATGTGGTAAAACTACTTCTATTGGTATGATGCTTGGTTTAATAAAACCTAATGATGGTGAAATCTTTATAGATGGTATTAAATTTAATTCAGAAAATAAAATTAATTTATTAAGCTTAATGAATTTTGCTTCTCCTTATGTTGAATTACCAAAAAAGCTTACTGTAAGGCAAAATCTCGAGGTTTATGCTAGATTGTATGGTGTCAGTAATAAAATCGAGAGAATTGAAGAGCTCGCTGAAGATCTTAATTTAATAAAATTTTTAAATAAAAATACGGGTGAGCTGTCGTCAGGACAAAAAAATAGAGTCTCACTAGCTAAATCACTCATTAATAAGCCCAAATTACTTTTCTTAGATGAGCCAACAGCAAGTTTAGATCCAGATGTTGGAGATTTTGTAAGAGAATATTTAGAAAAATATAAAAATAAAAATGAATTAACTATGTTGTTAGCTTCTCATAACATGAAAGAGGTAGAAAGATTATGTGATAAAATTATAATGATGAAACAAGGAAAGATTGTAGACGAGGGAACATGTGAAGAATTAATAAGTAAACATGGTAGGGAAAATCTAGAAGATACTTTCTTAAAAATTGCTAGGAGTAATAATGAATTGGAGTAAAATTTACGCTCTTAGCTTAAGACATATTTATTTAATAAAAGGGTCTTTTCCTAGAATTCTTGACTTAATTTATTGGCCAACAATACAAATTTTTCTTTGGGGATTTATCTCTAAATTTTTTACTTTAAATTCAACTTACTATGAAAACACGGTTGGTATAATTTTAAGTGCTGCTATTCTTTATGATTTTTTATTCAGATCCAGTATTAGTTACAATATGATGTTTTTAGAAGAAATCTGGAGTAGAAATTTTACAAATTTATTTATTGCTCCTATCAAAATAAGCGAAATAATAGCCGCACTTACATTTACAGCAATTTTTAGAACTTTAATTGGCTTGGTTCCAGCGGCCCTATTGGCAATACCTTTTTTTGGCGTTTCTATTTTAAAAATAGGAACTCCTTTAATTTTTTTATTAATCACTTTATATATTTTTGGTGTCACTTTAGGTCTTTTAGTAACTTCTGGTTTAGTTAGATTTGGACCTTCATTTGAAAATATTGCTTGGGCAAGCTTATTTTTTTTAGCACCACTAGGATGTATTTACTATCCAGCTGAAATATTGCCTAGTTGGCTTCAACTTATTGCAAAATTTCTTCCTTTAGTTCATATTTTTGAGGAGATGAGAAATATTTTAATTCATGATACTGTTAACTATTATCAAATATTAAAAGCTATTTTCATATCTTTTATATATTTTGTGATAGGAATTGCTGTTTTTTACCTATCGTATAATGGCGCTAAAAACAGAGGTACTTTAATAAATATGGGTGAATAAAATATGCATAAAAATAAAAATATTGATAAAATAAAAAAATTAGAAAGTTCTCCAAGAGTAATAAAAAATTTATTTAGTACAAATGAAATAGAAAAATTTCTAAATCTATATCAAAAATTGCCTACTACTGTTCATAATAAAAAACAAAACGTAATTAAGAAAAGATGGATTAAAGATCATAATGTGGAACTAGAAAATCTTTTTTACGATAGAGTTAAAAATGAAATTGGAGACTTTAAAATGGATAATCTTAAAGATGAAAATAATAATGATATTTTAGGCCTCTTTCAGGAGAGTTACAATCCTATTGGTTTGCATGTGGATGCTGGATTTAGTTTTGAAGAAGTTATTTTTAAACAAACTTTAATTCCACTTACTTCTAAAGGTAGTACCGTCATTTTTAAAAATAAATTTTATGGAAATTCTACAAATTTTACAATTGATGAAGAAGAACTAAAAATCAAAAACCTTAAATACGGTCAAAATATAAGGTCATCTGAACACTTGGATTTATATGAAAAAAAACCTTTTAAAAAAGAAGATCATGAAAAATATTTAAAGCACGAAAAAATTGAAAATCTTTCAGGTCTTGAAATAGATTTAGTTTTTGAGTGGGAATTAGGCTCGTTACTAATTTTTGATAGAACTAGACTTCATTGTTCTTCCTCTTTAATTGAAGGAAAAAAAATAGGTCTTACTACGTTCACGAAAAAATAAATATTTTTTTAAATGAAAAAAAAAATCCTTAAATTGTTTAGAAGTTTATCAAAAATTATACTTCCAATTCTATTTAAAATTTTAATAAATTTAAAATTAAATAGAAGGGTAATAAATTTTTTAAGTGAGAACGCTTATAAAAGTAATGACAAATATAATTTTAATAAATTAATACAAAATTTAATTAAGAATGAAAAAATTATTGCATTGGATGTGGGTGCACAGGGCGGTTTTAACTCTGATAATTTTTTTCCAAATAAATATAATATTTTTTTTGAAAGTATATTAGTTGAACCAATTAAGACAGAGGCTGATAAATTAAAGGAAAAAAAATTTATAATTAATAAAGGATTATGGAGTAAGAAAGAGAAAAAAAAATTATATATTCTTGACAACAGACTTGGAAGTACATCGATGTATATGCCTAATGAAGGGGCTTTTGATTTACATGATATTAATAGTAAAGATTATGAAAATTATAAAGTAACACGAACAATTGAAATTGATTGTGACACAATTAGTAATCAGTTATCTGAGCTGAATATAAATATTTTAGATTACCTCAAAATAGATACTCAAGGTGCTGAATTGGAAATTTTAAAAGGCTTAGGAAGTTATCGTCCTCTATTAATTAAAATAGAGGCTCATTTTTTTTCAATGTATAAAAATGCTCCCAGTTGGCATGAGCTTGTTAATTACCTATATAATATGAATTATCTCTTAATAGATTGGAAGGGTATAGGCAAACATAATACCAGAGTTCCGGCTGAAGCTGATATGATCTTCATACCAAATTTTAATATTGAAGCTGGAAAAAAATTAATTAAGAATAATAATAATAAATTTATAAGCTTAATGTTAATATTTGGTCAATTGCGAATACTGCAAGTCATATTAAATAGACTTCAAATTGGCATTGATGAAATAGAAAAATTAGAGGATCGTTATTTTAATTAATGGCTATATACGATTGCTTTCAATATTTTAATGAAGATCATATAGTAGATCTTCGTTTAAATATTTTGGATAAGTTTGTTGATTATTTTGTAATATCCGAGTCAACAAAAACTCACCAGGGTAAGCCTAAAAAAATCAATTTTGATATAAAAAACTTTTTAAAATTTAAAAATAAAATTATTTTTATTACAGCTGACTATAAGGGTGAAATAAATTTTGATAATCACACAGGTGGGGAATCGCCAATTGAACAACATCAAAGAAATTCATTAATTGAAGGTATTAAAGAAGCTTCATCAGAAGATCTTATAATTTTATCTGACTCAGATGAAATTCCTGATTTAACAAAATTACCTAAAATTAATAATAAAAAAAAATTTATAGCATTTTCTCAAAAAATGTTTATGTACAAATTAAATTTACAAAATCTCAATGAAAGTAATTGGATTGGCTCAAAAATTACGAAAAAGAAAAATATAAAATCAATGCAAGATCTTAGAAATTTAAAATTTAAAGATTATCCTTTCTGGAGATTGGATAAATTAAATCAGCAAACTATAAGCGGTGGCTGGCATTTTTCATACATGCAAAAACCCTCTCAAATTTTAAATAAGATTAAGTCTTTTTCTCACGGCGAATATAATAACAAAAATATAAATGAAAAAAATATTGAGGAAAAAATAATTAATAATGAAGATATTTTTGGAAGAGGTATTAAGCTAAAAAAAATTGATATTGATGACACCTATCCTGAATATATTGTTAACAATAAAGACAAATATTCAGACTGGATTATTTAAAATATGGTGCGCCGGATAGGAGTCGAACCCATAACCTCCGGAGCCGAAATCCGGCGCTCTATCCAGTTGAAGCTACCGGCGCAATATGAGTAATCTAAATTAATTTATGAATAATACAATTAAATTTTCAGTTGATGAAAATAATAATAACAAAAGGTTGGATGTATTTTTGGCAGATAATATTAATGAATTTACTAGATCTTTCTTAAAAAAACTTATTGAAGATAAACAAGTTAGATTAAATAATATAGTAATATCATCTCCGTCAATAAAAGTTAAATATCAAGATCAAATTACAATTAAAATTATTGAAAAAAAGAATCAAGATATTGTGCCCAAAAAAATTAAATTAGATATAATTTATGAGGATAAAGATATTTTAGTAATCAATAAACCAAAAGGTATGGTAGTTCATCCCGGCGCAGGTAATTATAAAGATACTTTAGTAAATGCCTTATTATTTAAATATAAAAAAAATTTATCAGATATTAATGGAACTTTAAGACCAGGGATTGTTCATAGGATTGATAAAGAAACTAGCGGATTGCTAGTTGTTGCGAAAAACAATTTAGCACATGCTAATTTGGGTAATCAGTTTAGCAAACATACTATTAAGAGAAAATATCTTTGTTTATCTTGGGGTGTAGTAAGACCTCTTTGTGGTAAAATAAATACATTGATTTCAAGAGATAAAAAAAATCGACAATTAATGACGGTAAGCGATATAAATGGAAAAAAAGCAATTACTAATTATAAAACTATAAAGGTCTTTAACATAAAAGATATCCCAAAAATAAGTTTGCTTGAATGTGAATTGGAGACGGGTAGAACGCATCAGATCAGAGTGCATTTAAAATATAAAGGCACCTCCTTACTTGGAGATAAACAATATGGAAAAAAAAATATCAAATTTAAAAAAATTAATAATGATTTTTTTATAAAACTCAATAAATTATCTGGACAAGCTCTGCATGCTAAGACTTTAGAGTTTTCTCATCCCAAAACAAAAAAATGGATGTGTTTTAACTCTGATTTACCTAAAGGTTTTAAAAAGATATTGAATTTGCTTGAAAATTTAAGCAGTTGAAATAATAAATTTCATATATAAGTAAAAATTATGAGTAAAAAAAGTCAGATAAGTAATTTGCCCGTTCCTTCAGTGGGAGGCTTATCTATTTATTTAGCGCAGATTAAAAAATTTCCTATGCTTGATGCTGAGGAGGAATACATGTTGGCAAAAAATTGGAGGGAAAATGGTAATTTAAAATCTGCTCATAAATTAGTTACTAGTCATTTACGTTTAGTAGCTAAAATAGCAATGGGATATCGAGGTTATGGTCTTCCAGTTAATGAATTAATCTCAGAAGGAAATCTAGGTTTAATGCAAGCGGTAAAAAAATTCGATCCTGAAAAAGGATTTAGACTTGCAACTTATGCGATGTGGTGGATTAAAGCTGCGATACAAGAATATGTTTTAAGATCATGGAGTTTAGTTAAAATGGGCACTACAACTGCTCAAAAAAAACTTTTTTTTAATTTAAAAAAACTTAAAAATCAAATAGCTCCGGGACAAGAAGGGGATCTTAAGGATGAGCAAGTTAATGAAATATCGAAAAGATTAGATGTAGAGTCTCATGAAGTTATAAATATGAATAGAAGGATGATGGGTCAAGAAAAATCATTAAATGATCCTATTAAAAGTGGTGAGATGGATGAATGGCAAGATTGGTTAGTAGACGATAGTCTAGATCAAGAACTTATTGTTTCTCAAAAACAAGAGTATGATGATAAAAAAGAATTGTTAGATAGTGCAATGAAAATTTTAAATGACAGAGAGAAGGAAATTATTGCTGCACGAAGGCTTTCGGAAGAACCAAAAACATTAGAAGAATTAAGTAAAAAATATAAAATTAGTAGAGAAAGAATAAGACAAATAGAGACTAAAGCTTTTGAAAAATTACAAAAGTCTATGATTAACTCAAGTAAATCTAAAAATTTACTACCTGCTAATTAATTATTAAAAGGATCTTCTACTAGTATTGTATCTTCTCTTTCGGGACTTGTCGAAATGCTTGATATTTTAGCTCCAATAAAATCCTCCAAAGCGTGAACATATTTTTTTGCATTATCAGGTAAGTCTTTAAAGTTTCTTATACCTTCTGTTTTAGTTTTCCACCCGGAAAAAGTTTTGTAGATAGGTTTTATATTAAATTGGTCCTCTGAAGCAGCTGGTAAATAATCTATTTTTTTTCCATTTAATTCATACTCAACGCACATTTTAATTTCATCTAGTTCGTCAAGTACGTCTAGTTTTGTTAGAGCTATTCCATTTATTCCTGAGATTTTAATTGTTTGTCTAACTAAAACTCCATCAAACCAACCGCATCTTCTTTTTCTTGCTGTTACAGTTCCAAATTCTTTGCCTCTTCTACCCAGACTTTCTCCTATCTCATCATCTAATTCAGTTGGAAACGGTCCGCTACCCACTCTTGTCGTGTAGGCTTTCGTTATTCCTAAAATATAATTAATCTTGTCAGGTCCTGATCCTGAACCAGTTGCAGCCATCGCAGGTACTGTATTAGAGGATGTGACGTATGGATAAGTGCCATGATCTACGTCTAAAAGTATACCTTGCGCACCTTCAAATAATATTTTTTTGCTATTATTGTTGAATTGGTCTATTTTTAACCAAACGGGTTGTGCAAATTTTAAAATTTCAGGAGCTATTGCTAATAATTTTCTTTTAAGATCGTTTTTTTCATAAATTTTTTTGTTTAAGCCTTTTCTAATAGCATTATGATGCAACAAAACATTTTCTAATCTATTATCTAAATTACTTTCTGATCTTAAATCCATAACTCTAATAGATCTTCTTCCTACTTTATCTTCATAGCAAGGACCTATGCCTCTTCTAGTAGTTCCAATTTTTCCTTTGCCAGCCGCATCTTCTCTTATCTCATCCATTTCTTGATGAAATGGCAAAATAAGTGATGCGGACTCTGAAATCATAAAGTTTTCAGGAGTTACATCTACACCTTGTTTTTTTATCTCCTTTATTTCATCTAAAAGAGCCCACGGATCAATAACAACTCCATTTCCGAGAATTGAAATCTTACCTTTTCGGACAATTCCCGAAGGTAATAATCTTAATCTAAATACTTTTTTATCTATTACTAGAGTGTGCCCTGCATTATGTCCGCCTTGAAAACGAACCACAATATCTGCTTCACTTGAAAGCCAATCAACAATTTTTCCTTTGCCTTCATCTCCCCACTGTGAACCTACTACTACTACATTTTTCATTATTTAAATTTTTTATTTATAGTAAATGAATTTAAGTGATTAATTGGACCGTTTCCTTTTCCTAAGTTTAAATTAGATTTTATTGCTTCATTAACATATTTAATTCCAAGCTCACAAGATTTAATCAAATCTTTTCCACATGATAAATACGTTGCTATTGCAGAGGATAATGTGCATCCAGTTCCATGAGTATTTTTTGAACTATGCTTTTTACTTCTAAATACCTTGATAATATTTTTATTTAATAAAATATCATTCATTTGTTTTGAGTTGAGATGACCCCCTTTAATCAAAACATTTTTAGCACCTAAACTAATTAAGATTTTTCCAACTTTTATCATATCTTTAGTAGAATTAATTTTTGTACTTGTTAAAATTTCTGCCTCTGGAATATTTGGTGTTATTAATAAAACATTTTTCATCAATTGATTTTTTATATAAATAATTGCTGCATTATTTATGAGTTTTGCACCACCTTTGGCAACCATAACGGGGTCGAGTACTACTTTTTTTATTTTAATTTTTTTCAAAGATTTTACTACAGCTTGAATTACTTGCTTTGAGTGTAACATTCCTATTTTTACTGCATTAGGCCTAATATCTTTAGCTGAAAAATCTATTTGACTTGATATTTCTTTTGGCTTTATTGGTGATATTGATTTTAATCCTGTGGTATTTTGAGAAGTAACAGCAGTAATTGCAGTCATTGCATAACTTCCTAGTGATGTAACAGTTTTAATATCTGCTTGAATTCCGGCGCCGCCAGATGAATCTGAACCTGCTATAATTAAAACATTTGATTTAGGTTTCATGTATTAATGAATTGTCTTTTTAACCATAGCTAAACATTTTTTTATTAAAGAAACATTGAGTGACTCGCACATTATTCTCACTTTTGGTTCTGTTCCTGAAGGTCTTACTAATAGTCTGCCTTTATTTTTTATAAGTTCGTTCGCTGCTTTTATGGCTTTTTTGCACTTTGGAGAGTTAACAATTTTTTTATCCCTTACTTTAATATTTAAAAGTTTTTGCGGAACTGATTTATAAACTCCAAATGTTTCGCTAGCTAACTTGCCTTTTCTTAAAGCAAATAATGTTTCCAAAGCAACTAATAAACCGTCACCTGTAGTAGCAAATTTACCTAAAATTATATGGCCAGATTGTTCTCCACCTAGATTATAGTTATGTTTTCTCATCATTTCTTTTACATATCTATCGCCTACTTTTGATCGTTTAAAACTAACTTTCTCGCTTAAAAAAAACTTTTCTAATCCATAATTAGACATAAGGGTTCCAATTACTCCACCTTTCAGAATTTTTTTTTCTTTCCATCTTTTGCCAATCATCGCAATAATTTGGTCACCATCAATTATTTGAGCTTTTTCATCACACATAATTACCCTATCTGCATCACCATCTAGAGCAATACCAAGATCTGCTTTATATTTTTTTACATATTTTCTTAAAACTTCTGGAAATGTTGATCCACATTTGTAATTAATATTAAGACCGTTGGGTTTGACGCCAATTGAAAAAACTTTTGCTCCTAAATCAGAAAGTATTTTTGGAGCAGATTTATATCCCGCACCATTGGCACAATCTAAGACTATGCGCATGCCTTTAAGGCTAAAATCCTTTGGAAAATTATTTTTTAAAATTTGAATATATTTATCATTACCGTCCTCAAGCCTTTTTACTCTACCCAGTGATTTTGGCTGAGATAAATGACTTATGGTCTTAGCATCAATTAAATTTTCAATTTTTTTTTCGATCTTGTCAGATAGTTTCAAACCATCAGGGCCAAATAACTTTAATCCATTATCATGAAAAGGATTATGAGATGCGGTGATCATTATTCCAAGATTGGCTTTCATTTTTTTAGTTAGCATAGCCAAACCGTTTGTTGGTAATGGTCCTAATGTAAATATATGCATTCCAGCAGAAGTTAAGCCTGATACTAAAGCTGGTTCAAGTGTGTAGCCAGATAATCGAGTATCTTTAGCAATAATTGCAATTTGTTTTTTTTTTTTTAGATTTTTAAAATAAGTACCAGCTGCTAAACCAAATTTGAAAAATTTTTCACCATTAATATTTCCTATGTTTACTGTTCCTCTTATACCATCAGTTCCAAAATATTTTTTTTTCATTTATTTAATAAAGTTTTAAATACTAAAAGACCTTGTTTGACTTCTTCAACATTATGTACCCTAAAAATTTTAACTCCTTGTGAGAAAGAAAAAATTATTGATGATAAAGTTCCTCCAATTCTTTCCTTCGTATCATATTTTCCAGAAATTTGATTAATAAATCTTTTTCTAGATGTTCCTAGTAATATAGGAAAACCAAGTGAATGAAATAATGAAACTTTATTTAAGATCATCAAATTATGTTTCAACTTTTTTCCAAAGCCTATTCCAGGATCCAATATTAATTTTTTATTATTTTTAGTCTTTTTAAACTTTTCAATATATTCCTCAAAAAAATCATAAATTTCCAATAGAACATGGTTGTATGAAGGATTAATCTGCATATTTTGGGGTGTTCCTTGCATATGATGTATTATTTTCCATATTTTTTTTTTTTTAATAGACTCAAAGGATTTTGAATCAAATTTAAAACATGAAACATCATTAATAATATCTGCCTTATTGTTAATTGAAAAATTCATTACTAATGATTTTCTTGTATCAATTGATAACAAGGTTTTAGGAAAATTTTGTTTAAATTTTTCTATTGTTTTTCTCACTCTTTGTAGTTCATTTTTTTCAGAAATAATTTTTGATCCAGGTCGAGTTGACTCTCCCCCTACATCAATAATATCTGCCCCTGCCTTTATCATATCTTTTATTCTTTGGTTGGCTTTTTTAATAGAATTAAATTTACCTCCATCAGAAAAACTATCAGGTGTCATATTTAAAACTCCCATAATCAGATGGTCTTTATTTTTTAAAAATTTTCTTTTAGTTATAATTTTTTTAATATCTATTGATATTTTTTTTTTAATTACTAAAGGTAATTTGTTTATGTTTTTTATATCTATTATTTTGGAGTTTACTTTTCTTTTATCTCTAATAAAAATTTCAATTTGATTGAATGATATTGAATCCTCTCCACAAAGCGGGAGGGTTAATTTCTTTTTAACTAATTTTTTTGAATTTGAGCCATAGAAAAAATTACACGCACGAGTGTAATATTTTCTCATATTTTATACGGCTGGCTTAGGTTTTAATCCTAAAGAACCAAGAGCAGATGATGATTTTCCATCATCTTTATCGTCTTCTTTAAACGATCTAGTTGGTTTAATATCTCTTAAAATCAAATCTCTTATTTCGTCGCCAGATAAAGTTTCGTAAATTAAAAGGGCTTTAGCAAGTTTATGAAGGTCATCAATTTTATCTGTCAAAATTTGTTTAGCTCGTTCATAACCTTTATCTACGATTTTTTTAACTGCTGAGTCAATTTTTTTAGCAGTTTCCTCTGACATATTTTGACTTTTAGTTACTGATCTACCAAGGAAAACTTCTTCCTCATTTTCACCATAAGCTATAGTTCCTAGTTCTGTAGTCATCCCATATTTTGTGACCATATTTTTTGCTAGTTTTGTAACCATATCTATATCTGAAGAAGCTCCAGATGTAACTTTATCATGTCCAAAAATTATTTCTTCCGCTATTCTTCCTCCCATAGCCACAGCTATATCGGAATGCATTTTTTCTCTAGTAACTGACAGCTGATCTCTTTCCGGTAATCTCATAACCATTCCCAGCGCTCTTCCTCTTGGTATTATTGTTGCTTTATGTATTGGATCTGAAGCTTTTTCGTTTAAAGCTACTATAGCATGTCCGCCTTCATGATATGCTGTTAGTTTTTTTTCATCCTCTGACATAACCATTGATCTTCTTTCAGCCCCCATCATAACTTTGTCTTTAGCTTCTTCAATATCAGACATTGTTACGACTCTCTTATTTTTTCTAGCAGCTAATAGTGCGGATTCATTAATTAAATTAGCTAAATCTGCCCCAGAAAAACCTGGAGTTCCTCTTGCTATGGTTCTTAGTTTTACATCTGGACCAGTACTAATTTTTTTAATATGGACTTTTAAAATTGCTTCTCTACCAATGATATCTGGGTTACCAACAACAACCTGTCTATCGAACCGTCCAGGTCTTAATAAAGCTGGGTCAAGCACATCAGGTCTATTAGTTGCTGCAATCAAAATAATTCCTTCGTTAGTGTCAAAACCATCCATCTCTACAAGTAATTGGTTAAGGGTTTGTTCTCTCTCATCATTTCCTCCACCTAAACCTGCTCCTCTACTTCTGCCGACTGCATCTATCTCATCTATAAAAATAATACACGGCGAATGTTTTTTTCCTTGCTCAAACATGTCTCTTACTCTAGAAGCTCCGACACCTACAAACATTTCAACAAAATCTGAACCTGAAATAGAGAAAAAAGGTACATTAGCTTCACCTGCTATTGCTTTAGCTAATAAAGTTTTACCTGTTCCTGGTGGTCCAATCAATAGTGCTCCCTTGGGAATTTTTCCGCCAAGACGACTAAATTTTTTTGGATCTTTTAAAAATTCAACTATCTCTTCGACTTCTTCTTTGGCTTCTTCAACACCTGCAACATCGTTAAAAGTAACTTTACCTTGGGCTTCATTTAATAACTTTGCTTTTGACCTTCCGAATCCCATCGCACCACCTTTGCCTCCTTGCATCTGACGCATAAAAAATATCCATACTCCAATAAGCAAAAGCATTGGAAACCATGATAATAAAATTCCTAGAAGTGAAGGCATCTTATCTTCCAGGGGTGTAGCTATAATGCTAACACCTTTAGATGAAAGTTTATCTACTAGCTCTGGATAATTAGGAGAGTAAGTTTTAAATGTATTGCCGTCAGCTAAAACCCCAGAAATATTGTTTCCTTGAATTTGAACTTCAACAACTCTTCCAGAGTCAACCTCATTTAAGAATTTGGAAAATGGTAATGAATTTCTTTCTGATTTTATTTTATTCGGATCCTGAAACATATTAAATAGTCCTACAGAAAGTAAGACTATTATTACCCACATAACTAGATTTTTGATATTCATATATATTATTTAAATAATCATTAATTTTTATATAACAAGTATATTGTAATATTTAATAAGTTGTAAATAAGACAAAAAGCAACCAAATTACCTTAAAAATTTAATACTTTTCTACTTTCAAGCATAAATTGTCGCCCCTTTTAAAAAAAACACATCCTCCGAGAGTAGATTTTTTAAACTCTATTTTATCAATACTTTTTATTAAGTTATCTACTTTTTTAGATCTTAGATCGTAATAATTCTTTTTTAAACGTTTTATAGACTCGTTAATTAAAGCCATCTTGGTGTCTTTATTTAGATCTTTATATTGTTTAAAATTTATCAAAATCTCGTTGTTAGTTTTTTTAATTAATTCTTTAAAAATTTTATTTAGATATTCCTCTAAAGTATTCTTGCTTAGGGATAAATTTTGTATAGATTTAAAAATTTGTTCATACCTAATTCCTCTTTTTTCAAGAGGTTTTTTTAAACTTCTTACTTTTGTTCTCAAATATTTTTCATCTTTATTAGATGGGTCTTTAAAATACGTACCAAAAATCTTTTTAGAGATTTTAATTAAAAATTTTTTTTTTATGTCTAACAAAGGCCTGAATAAACTAACCTGGTTATTAATTTTGCTAAGTGATTTCATTGCGGACAGGCCCTTTAATCCACTTCCTCTTGAAAGCCTTATAAAAAAAGTTTCAACCTGATCCTCTAAATTATGAGCAGTTAAAAGAACTCTAACATTTTTTCTTTTACAATAATTTGTGAGAATATCATATCTGGTGTTTCTTGCCTCAGCCTGAATATTTTTAGTAATTTTTTTCTTATTTAAAAAAATTTTTAAATTTATGTATTTTTTTTTTAAAAGGTCTTTAACTTTTTTAGCCTCTTGATTAGAATTTTTTCTAATATTGTGATCAACTAATACATAATAAAACTTAACTTTCTTGAAAAATGTGTAAGCCTTTGTTAGGGCTACTAAGGCTAAACTATCCGGACCCCCAGATACTGCGACTACATATTTTTTTTTCTTTAAAGAGTCTAATTTATTTTTAAAGTTTAAGAATATAATCGATAAATCTTGATAACCTTGAAAGCCGTTCTTAAGACTTACACTTGAATTTTTTTTGCTCATACTGAGCTTTTTGTAACACAGACTTGCTGGCTTTTGGATATTCTTTTTTAATACCTGAAATCATTTTGCATCCTTGATCCTTTTCTCCTAATTGAACCATAGTAATTCCTAACTTTAAAAGATTGTCTGGGGCTTTGACGCTTTTAGGATAATTTTGATATCCATCAAGATAAGCTGTGGCTGCATCAGAATATAGTTGCCTAATTCTAAAAGTCTCTCCATACCAATACTGTGCACTACCAGCTAAATCGTGATCTTTATTTTTTTCTATAAATTCTTTTAAGGCAAATTCAGCTGTTTCATAATCTCCTATTTTCATAAAACTGACTGCAAAATCATATTGTTCATCTGCGGGTTTATCAGGGAGTAAGGACTCCCTTTTTTCAGGTTCATCTGCAATAACAGTTTTGGCACTTTCGATTGAGTTAACTGATTGCTCTTTAGGTAAATTTGAAGTTTGGTAAGCTGGAGCCGCACCAAAATCTTGTGGTTTTGTAGATCCTGGAAGAACTGTCTTTTTCTTTGCAGTAGTGTTATTTGTACCGTTTTCAATGTCAGAAAATCTTAGTTGAGTATCTGATTGGATTTTTGTGACTCGTGTAGATAATTTATCTAATTTAAAATTAACTTCTTCAAATTTATTTGTAAGTTCTCTAAATTGGTCCTCTATCTCATTCAGTTTTAAAAGATGCTTAGTCATAATATCTTCATTCAAACCATCTGAACTACTCGAGCTTGGGGGCTTTAAGGAAACAATATCTGAATTCTGATAAACAGCTTTTTCTAAAGTTTTTAGATCCTTTGTGATTACTTGAATTTGATCTGAAATGGCTTTTAAAAAAATCTCTTCTTCTTCCGCCAAAGCAGGGTTAATCAAAAAAATTAATATAATTAGTGTTAAAAACTTATTAAGTTTTAACTGTGCAAACATAAGACTTTCTAATTTGATAAAATGGCAAAAAAAAGACCCCTTAATAAATAAAATTAAGGGGTCTAAGTATTAAATAAAGTATTAATTAGTTTACTTTAACTGTTACAGATCTTCTGTTTTGTGACCAAGCTAACGGAGTAGACGCTGGGTTTACCGGCTTTTCTTTTCCATAGCTTATTACTGAAACTCTTTTTCCAGAGATTCCGTAAGTCATTAAATAATCTTTAGCTGCATTAGCTCTTCTTTCTCCTAACGCTAAGTTATATTCTCTTGTTCCTCTTTCATCTGCATGACCTTCGATAGTAACATTAAGATTTTTATTCTTTCTTAAATAAGTTGCTTGTTTTCTTAAAGTTGCTCTAGAAGCAGTTGTCAAAGTTGATTTATTTGTAGCAAAAAATATTCTGTCAGGAACTCCAGAAGCCAAGAACTTAACTGTCTCTTTTCCTGTATATACGTCGCCGTCAATGTTTCCAGATTTTTTTGCTGTAGAACATGCGCTTAAAATTAAAGCAGCAAAGATAACTACAAATATGTTTTTTAAATTCTTATTAAATATCATTTTTTCCCCTAGGTTTGATACGTGGTTTATTTCAAATTATTGAATATTATTCAAGTGTATTTTACATAAAATACTCCTTTATTTTGATAAAAGTGAAGACCAAGATGGGTCTGAGGCATCAGTGCTTGTTTTTAGCCTTCTTTCATTATAGCCAGTAATATCAATAGACCATAATTTAGCAGAAAAGCCCTCTCCTTTTGAACCTGATTTTGTCTCTCTATAAAAAACTAAAACTCTTCCATTAGGTGACCAAGAGGGTGCTTCTTGATAGTAATTTTCTGTTAATAATCTCTCGCCAGTACCGTCTGTTCTCATTACGCCGATATAAAATCTACCTTTACGCATTTTTGTGAATGCTATTAAATCTCCTCTAGGTGACCAAACAGGTGTACCATAAATACCTTTTCCAAAAGTAATTCTTTTAACTCCGCTACCATCACTTCGCATAACATAAATTTGTTGTAAACCACTTCTATCTGAATTGAATGCAATAAATTTTCCATCAGGTGAAAATGAAGGGGAAGTATCGATAGATGAGTGATCCGTTATTCTTTCAACAACTCTTGAGTCTATATCCATTGTATAAATATCTGAGTTACCATCTTTGGCAAAACTCATAATAATCTTTTTTCCATCAGGTGAAAATCTTGGAGCAAAAGTCATACCAGGAAAATTCCCAACTACCTCTTGAGTGCCAGTTTCAATATCAAGCAAATAAACTCTGGGCATATTTCTAAAATAAGACATGTAAGTTACCATTTGATTTGTTGGATTAAATCTTGGAGTCAAAACTAATTCATTACCTAAAGTCAAATATTTCGTATTAGCACCATCTTGATCCATAATTGCTAATTGTTTAACTCGTTGGTTTTTAGGTCCACTTTCTGCTACATAGATTATTCTTGTATCAAAGTAACCTTCTTCTCCAGTTAATCTTTCATAAATTTTATCTGAAATAATATGAGCTACCCTTCTCCAATTTGATGGTGTAGTTGTGAAAGCTAAAGCAGTCATTTCTTTAGCAGCTGCTAAATCCCAAAGTCTAAACTCAATTTTTAACTTTCCCTCTTTGACCAAAATTTTTCCAGTTACTAGCGCCTGAGCTTTTATCAATCTCCAATCTTCAAATCTTGGTTTTAAATGAGCTATATCTGGTTTTTGAACAAAAGCTTCTTTTTTTAGTGGATTAAATAATCCAGTAGATCTAAAATTGTTTTCTATTATTGTTGAAATATTATTGCCAAGTTCTTTAATTTTTATTCCTTCGAAATTTTCAGATTTAATATCAACATGAAGAGGTGAAATTGCTATAGGCAAAGGATCTAGATTACCTCTTGTAATATCGATTTCTATTAAAGCAAAAGAATTATTTATTATAAAAATATTTAATATAAAAATTAAGAAAGTTTTTTTCATTTTAACCTTTTAACATTTCTGTTGGATTAAAGTTTAACTGTAAATCTTTCCATTTATCATATCCAGTTGGAGGTACTTTAAGCGGTTGACACAATCTCACTGCTCTTAAAGCACTTTCTGCCAACACCTTGTAAAATTTCTGTCCTGGTCTGTTCATTCTTTGATGATCTAAAATCTCAGATTTCATAATTGTTCCATCTTTTTTTAATTGCAATTTAATTCTTACAAGCAAATCTTCATCATATGGTAGCCCTAACGGCACACTCCAACAACCAAATATTTGAGCTCTTAAAGCATCTTCTTGCGAAAGTGTTAGACCTGTGGCAAATGAATTTTTTTGACTGCTTTGAGTAATTTTATCTGTTTTTTTTTGTTCAACTGCTTCTTCCTCTTTTGCCTTATCAATTAATGCAGCTATTTGATTGGTGTCTACTATTTCTTTTTTTTCAAACTCTGATGCTTGTCTAATTTCAGGTTTAATTTCTTCGGGATTTTGTTTTTTTTTAACTATCTGTTTTTCTTCTTTCATCTCATTTGGAAGTGGAATACGATCTGGTTTTTCTTTTGCTTTAGCAGCTGGAGGAGCCTGCTCAGATACCAATCTTTCTACCTCTTTTTTTTTTTTTTCTTCAATTATTTTTCTAGCTTTTGGAGCGTAAGGAATACTAGTTTTATCTGTAATTTGAATTAACTCCATTGAAACTATTGGAGGAAGATCAATTGGTTCTCTTAACATAAATGGTAAACTTAAAATAGTTAATAGAACTAATACTGAATGAAAAGTAATTGAATAAATTAAGCTTCTTAACATAAAACATCCTAATTTTTATATGGCTCGGAAATTAAAGCAACTTTGGAAAATCCTGCTCCTGATAGTGTTCCCATAACCTCTAAAACTCTTCCATAGTTTATATTTTTATCACCTCTTACGTATATTCTTGTGTCGGTTCTATTTTTTGCAATAGCCAATAATTTTGGGATCATTTTTTGATAAGTTACTTTATGCTCTTGAATATAAATTTCACCTTTTGAATTAATGCTTAAGGTTAGAGGTTCTTGATCATCAGGAAGCGAGTCTGCTGAGGACTCCGGCAAATCAACTTGCACACCAACAGTTAATAAAGGTGCCGTAACCATAAAAATGATCAGAAGAACCAACATTACATCCACGAATGGTGTCACATTTATCTCGCTCATTGGTTCTTTTCTTGAGCGATTAAAATTAAAAGCCATTGTTAAATTATTGATAAAAATCTTTTTGAAAAATTGTCTATTCTTGAGAAATATTTTTGGGAGTCATTATTAAACTTATTATAAGCTACGACAGCTGGTATTGCTGCTAATAATCCAAGTGCTGTAGCAAATAATGCTTCTGCTATTCCTGGTGCAACAATTGCTAAACTTGTATTTCTAGATATCGCAATTGATTGAAAGGAGTTCATGATTCCCCAAACTGTGCCGAACAGTCCAATAAATGGGGCAGTAGAACCCACTGTTGCTAAAAATGTAAAATTTTTTTCTACTTTTTTCATCTCAGTGTCTGAAGCGATTTCTAATATTCTGCCTACCCTTGCCGCTTGAATTGCTGAAGATTGTCTTTTAGTTTTGACTAATTCAGCCATTGCAGATTTAAAAATAAGTATCGCTGGATCGTTTGAATTTGCGGGTAAGCTATTATTAAAGCTTTCTGCAGATTTTGCTTTCCAAAATTTTTTTTCAAAATCTTCAATTGAGTTATTAATATTTTTAAATAATTTAATTTTATCAAAAATTAATGCCCATGAAAAAATTGAACATGCTATTAATAAGATAATTACAAACTTAACTACAAAATCAGCCCTTAAAAAAAGTTTCCATAAAGAAAAGTCGGTTGCTCCACCTAATCCAACAACTTGAGCTGCTATATCTTGTTCCATTGAACTTGATTACTTTTAGAATGTGTCATGAATTTGGCGTTAATAATGAATTTGGGTTTAATTTTCTTCGGATGATCTTGTTTCACTAAAAAATCTGGCAATCAAAATTGCGTCAGATTTATTGACATCTTTTTTTTTTGAAAGCTGATTTGAGAGTTTTGGGTACATTTCTATAGCTTTTGTTCTGCTCGAGTCCTTCGAGGAGTTGATTAATTCAAAGTGTTTTTTCCATTTTGAAGGCCTAACAAAGAAAATTGGCAGCTCTAGAGCTGCACAAACTCCTTTAATGGCACCGAAAGTTTGACCAAAATTAAACATGCTAGTAACACCTTGGCCAGGCATTGCATTAACCTGTTCAACAACAACAGACACTTCCTCGTTTAAATTGATGTTTTCTTTAATTAAACTAACAAGAAGCGCGCTATTTAACTGTCTTTTATTTTTTTTTCCCTCGGACATTACTGGCATATCAAATATATTTAAAACTTTATTTTGTTCTAATACAGCAATTGCTCCACTCAAACCTGGGTCTATTCCAATAATTTTCATAATTGTAAATTTTTCAAATTAGCATTAGTAAATATATTTTGAACATCATCTAATTCCTCTAATGCTGTTAAAACTTCAATAATTTGATCGCTTTGATTTTTACCCAAATCGATGTAATTTAAAGGTCTCCATTCTATTGATGAATAATTAAAAGTTTCAATCTTTTTTTCTAATTCAGTTTTGATTTTATAAAAATCTTCTTTTTCAGTTATTATTTCATAAATTTCGTCTAAACTTACACAATCTTTTGCACCTGCATTAATTGCAATTTCAAATATTTCATCTTCTTTAATTTTTTTTTTATCTATATGAATTATGCCGCAATTTGAAAACATATGAGTTGATGAACCGGACTCTCCTAACCTTCCACCATTTTTTTGCAACACAGTTCTTATGCTTGATGCTGATCTATTTTTATTGTCAGTTAAAGTTTCAATTATTAAAGCAACATTTGATGGTCCAAATCCCTCGTATCTTAAACTTTCATAATTTTTATCACCGCTCATTTCCGATTTACTAATTGCTCTTGAAATATTATCTTTTGGCATATTAGCTTGCTTTGCTGCTTGAATAGCTGTTCTCAGTCTAGGGTTCATATTTGGGTCTTTGTCTCCTAATTTTGCAGCAACTGTGATTTCTCTTGAGAGCTTGGAAAATATTTTTGACCTCTCTTTATCTGCTCTTCCTTTTTTATGTTTTATCCCTGCCCAATGTGAATGTCCTGCCATAATTACTTAACTAAACTCCCTCCATCAATTAAACGAATAACACTTTTGGCTAAACCCGTCTCAATGTTTGTTTCAACAATTACTCCTGATAAAGTTCCTTCTCCTTCTGCAGGAAAATGTTTTACAGCTTCTTTATCCTTGAGAAATTTTTTTATAGAATTTTCTTTGTTCATTCCAATAACAGAATTGTAATCACCACACATTCCAATATCAGTCTGATATGCTGTGCCTTTATCTAAAATCCTTGTATCTGCTGTTGGTACATGAGTGTGAGTTCCAACAACACATGTCGCTTGACCGTCAAAAAAATGTCCTGCTGCCATTTTTTCACTTGTTATCTCTCCATGAAAATCAACCACGAGAAAATCTACGTCTTTTTTTAAAATCATTTTTTTGCTTATTTTTTTTGCTTCTTGAAACACATCTTCTGTTTTTCTCATAAAAACGTTTCCCATAAGATTAATAACACCTATCTTATATTTCTTATCTTTTGTAAAATATGTCTCATATCCTTTTCCAGGAGATCCTTCCGCTAGATTTGAGGGTCTTAATAATCTGTTTTCTTTGTCAATGTAGTTTGGTGTTTCTTCTTTATCCCAAATATGATTCCCGGAAGTGATTACATCAATACCCTTTGCAAAAAATTCTTCAGCTATATTTTTAGTTATTCCCCTTCCGTCATCAGCGGCATTTTCACCATTAACAATAATAAAATCAGTTTTGTATTTTTTAATTATATTAGGAAGTTTTTTATTTATGGCTTCTCTTCCTGAAGATCCCATAACATCACCTAAAATTAATATTTTCATTAATAAATTCCTTTTTCTGTTAAAATATAATTTAGCTTAACATCGTTTTTATCAATCGGCAGCTTATGATATTTTTGAAATGAAAAAGCAACACCCACAGTTACAATATTTTTAAATTTTTTTAGATATTTTTTTAAGTATCGATCATAAAATCCTTTACCATAACCCAGTCTATATTTGTGTTTATCAAAAGCTAAAATTGGAATTAACATTAAGTTTGGTATTTTTATTTTTGTTTTATTGGGTTCTAACATTCCAAATTGATTTACAATCAAAGCTTGATTTTTTTCCCATGAATAAAAATTCATGTTGTTTTTTCTTTCAATTGCTGGCAATAAAACATTTTTATTTTTAATGTAATCATTTTCTAAAAATTTAAGAACATTTAATTCAAAATTTGAGGGATAATATAAAGCCAGTTTTAAATCTTTTTTTTTAAAATTCGTCTTGATTAATCTAAATAGCGGAAAAAAGAATTTTCGATCAATTTCATAATAATTTTTTTTTCTTAAATGATAGTATTTCTTTCTAAGTATTTTTTTTTGACTCATCTACTGTATTTTAGACAGTGACTCTGTATTAGAAATTATTTTCTCCAATGATTGAGTTGTTTTATCAAGCATAGACTCATATAAAGAATTATTTTCATCGATTGTCTTTTTAAAACCATCTAATTCGTCATTTAATTTTTTTATTTCAATATCTTTGTTATCTTTATATTGAATTGCTAAGGATTTTATTTCTTTAAATTTATTAGATATTTCATCTAATTTATTTTTTTGGTTAGTGACCTTATGTTTTAAATCAAAATATTCATCAATTAACTGTATGGTTGTGATTAATAAAAGTTTATTCTCTCCAATGTTGCCTAGCTTATCTTTTAATTCTGAATATTTTTTATCCAAAAATTTAGTTAGCTTTTTTAATGATTCTTCTTGTCCATCATCACATGAAAGAAGGTAATCTTTGTTATTAAATTTAATATTTACATTTGCCATTTGTCAATTTCATTAACCAAGCTTTCGGTTTCCTGGCTTAATTCCTCGATATCTTGATTAAACCTTGCCTCTAATTCTGATTTTTTATTTACCTCTATTTGGAGTTTTTTTATCTTTTCTTTTAGATATTTGTGCTCTCTCATTAATTCTTGATTTTGTTTTTCAATATCTTTTTTTTTATTTGCCAATTCATTTTTTTCAGTTTTTATTTTTTCAAGTTCATAACTAGGCTGTGAATAACTTAAAGATATTGAATTTAATTTATCAATAAGCTGGTTTAAATTTTGCTCTTTCTTTTCAAAATTACTCATAAAGTTTTATAGCATATTATTGATATAGTGAGTTTAAGTCTATATAGGTAATTACAAGTGAGTGTAAAATTTAATCAATTATCAAACGCAATTAGATTTTTATCAATTGACGCTGTGCAGAAAGCTAGCTCGGGTCATCCGGGCATGCCGATGGGTATGGCTGATGTAGCGACCGTTTTATTTAAATACCACCTGAGGTTTAATCCAAAAAATCCAAATTGGATTAATAGAGATAGATTTATTTTATCAGCAGGGCATGGTTCGATGCTACTTTACTCTCTAATTTATCTTTGTGGATATAAAAGTATTTCAATTGAAGATATTAAAAAATTTAGACAACTAAACTCTATTTGTGCAGGCCATCCTGAATATAAAAAAGGCACAGGAATAGAAACTACAACTGGTCCATTAGGACAAGGTTTGGGCAATGCTATTGGAATGGCGATAGCTGAAGAAATCTATAGAAAAAAATTTGGCTCTTCAGTAATCAATAATAAAACTTACGTAATTGCTAGCGACGGAGATTTAATGGAGGGTATTAGTCATGAAGCAATGAGTTTAGCAGGCCACCTTAAATTAAAAAATCTAATTGTTTTTTTCGATAATAATAAAATTTCAATTGACGGTTCAACTTCTTTAAGTGTTTCAGATAATTATAAAAAAAGATTTGAGTCATATGGCTGGAGTTTTTTAGAAATTAATGGTCACAATGAAAAACAAATTTCTAAAGCAATAATAAAAGCATCAAAATCTAATAAACCTACACTTATATCTTGCAAAACCATAATAGGATTTGGATCGCCAAATAAATCTGGTAAAGCCTCCTCTCACGGCTCTCCTTTAGGTGATGAAGAAATTGCATTAGTCAGAAAAAAACTTAAATGGAATAATAAACCATTCGAAATTCCTCATGAAGTGTTAAACGAATGGAGAAAAATTGGCAACAAAGGTGAGCTGTTAGAAAAAAAATGGCAAGAAACAATGAGCAATAAAAATTCTAAAATTAAAAGTGATCTAGAGAAAAATTATTTAAATTTTGATTTAGAAAATTTAGAAAGCTTAATTAAGAAAGAAAAAACAAAATACTTTGATTCAAAGCCAAGCTTAGCAACTCGACAATGTTCGATGGCGGTTATTGGAAGTATCTCTGCTTTATTCCCACAGCTTATTGGTGGTTCAGCAGACTTGAGCGGTTCTAACAATACAAAAACGAGTAATTCTAAAATTATTAATTCTAAAAACTTTGACGGTAATTATATTCATTATGGAGTAAGAGAACATGGCATGGCTGCAGTTATGAATGGGATGGCTCTTTACGGAGGACTAATACCTTATGGCGGAACATTTTTAATTTTTTCTGATTATTGCAAACCTTCTATTAGACTATCAGCATTAATGGGTCTCAGAGTGATATATATTTTTTCTCACGACTCAATTGGTTTAGGGGAAGATGGTCCAACTCATCAACCCATTGAACAACTTACTGGGCTTAGAGCAATTCCAAACTTGAACATTTTTAGACCTGCAGATATCAATGAAACTTTAGAATGTTGGCAAATAGCTTTAAAAAGCCATGGCACCCCAAGTGTGATTGCACTATCAAGACAAAAAGTTCCTTATATAAATCCAAAAAACTCTGTGGAAAATAAATGTGAAAAAGGAGCATACGTAGTAAATATTACCTCTCATGAAAGCAATGTAACTATAGTTGCGTCTGGCACTGAAGTTGAGCTCGCTTTAAAAGTTCAAGAGAAATTAAAAGAAAATAATATTCATTCAAAAGTCGTTTCAATGCCATGCATGGAACTTTTTGATAAACAGCCAAAGAATTTTCAAAACGATATTATTGATCAAGACTCATTAGTTGTTACACTAGAAGCTGGAAGTATCATGTCATGGCAAAAATACATTAAAAATAAAGGAATGAACGTAGGTATAGATCAGTTTGGAGAAAGCGCGCCTTATAAAGAAGTGTATAATCATTTCGGCCTATCGGAAGAGAAGATAACAAATTTCATTCAAAATAAATTAAGAGAATAATTTAAATTAATGGATAAAATAAATTTTTTTCCTGATAATTTAGATATTCAAAATAAAAAAATAATTTTAAGATTAGATTTTAATGTTCCTCTAAAAGACAAAATAATTACAGATGATACACGAATAACGTTATGCTTGCCTTTTCTAAAAAAATTAATAAAAAAAAAAGCTAAAATAATAATTATAAGCCATCTTGGTCGACCAAAGGGAATTAGAAACCCCGCTCTATCTTTAATGCCAATTTATAAATATCTTAAAAAAACACTTCAAACTAATGTATTTTTTTTTATGGGAAATTTTGATGATAAAGTTAATGACAAATTTTCTCACTTAAAAGAAGGAGAGGTAATATTAACTGAAAATATAAGATATTTTAAAGAAGAAACAAATGACGATGAAAATTTTTCAAGAAAATTAGCCTCTCTTGGTGATATTTATATTAATGATGCTTTTTCATGCTCTCATAGAAAGCAATCATCAATTCATAAAATTACTAAATTTGTAGATAAAAGTTTTGCTGGTCCTCTTTTAAAGAAAGAAATTGATGCGATAAATCTAGTTATCAAGAACAAGAAGAAACCAGTTACATGTATTATTGGTGGCTCAAAAATCTCAACAAAAATAAATGTTATTACAAGTCTAATTGAAAAAATAAACAATCTTGTCATTGTTGGCGCTATGGCTAATAATTTTTTAATTTATAAAAATTTTAAGATTGGAAAGTCTTTAATTGAAAACAATACCAAAGAAATTATTGAAAAAATTTATGATAATGTTAAAAAAAACAATTGTGAAATAATAATTCCAGTGGATTGTGTTGTTGGAACTAGCTTTGAGGGAGAAGGAAAAAATAGAGACTTGGATCAAATTGAAGAAAATGAAATTATTTTAGATATTGGGTATAAAACAGTAAATAATATTAAACAAATAATTAATCAATCAAGAACAGTGTTATGGAATGGACCAGCAGGATATTTTGAGAATAAAAATTTTTTAAATGGAACTATGTCGATAGCTGAGACTATTTCAAAAAACACTCAAGAAAAATCATTGATTTCAGTTCTTGGCGGCGGAGATACTCTTGCGGCAATCAATAAAAGTAAAAATAAACTTTATTTTTCTCACTTATCAACAGCAGGTGGAGCATTTTTGGAATACCTAGAAGGAAAAGACTTGCCTGGTCTTAGTGTTTTAAAATAAATAATCCTTATGACGTTAAATGAAATAGCAAGAAAAATGTGTGCTAGAGGTAAAGGAATTTTAGCAGCAGATGAGAGCACTGGGACAATAGCAAAAAGATTTAAAAGCATTAACGTTGAAAATTCAGAAAAAAATAGATTAAATTTTCGTCAGACATTATTTAATGCAAGCGCCATGAAAGATTACATTGGTGGTGTAATTTTATTTGATGAAACAATTAAACAAAAAACTACATTAGGACCAACAATACCTGAACTAATTTCAAATAACGGTGCTATCCCAGGTATTAAAGTTGATAAAGGGGCTAAACTACTGGCAGGATCTAGTGATGAAACTATTACAGAGGGGCTAGACGGTTTAAGAGAGAGATTAAAAGAGTATTACAATTTAGGGGCCAGGTTTACTAAATGGAGAGCTGTTTACAAAATTACAGAAAAATTTCCTTCACCTCAATCAATTAAATCTAATGCGCATGCTTTAGCAAGATACGCAGCATTAGTTCAAGAAGCAAACATGGTTCCAATAGTCGAACCAGAAGTTTTAATGGATGGCTCCCATGATATCAATAAATGCTATAATGTAACTACAAATGTTTTAAATGAATGCTACAATGAATTGGAAATTCATAAAGTCGATTTAAGAGGAACTGTTTTAAAACCTAATATGATTATACCAGGTTCTGAGTGTAAAGATAAATCAAGCTCAAAGGAAATTGCTAAAAAAACTTTAGATTGTTTAAAAAAAAATGTACCTATTGAGGTTCCTGGAATAGCATTCTTATCAGGGGGTCAATCAGAAATTGAGTCTAGTAAAAATTTAAATGAGATAAATAAAATTAATGACAGTAATTTTTTAATTACTTTTTCGTATGGTAGAGGTTTACAAGCTAGTGCTCTTAAAGAATTTGGAAAAAAAAAAGATAATATTGAAAGCATTCAAAAATCTTTTAATCATAGGGCTAAAATGAATGGCCTTTCCTCTAAAGGAGAGTGGTCTGAAGACTTGGAAAAAGTGTCAGTAGCTTAAATATATTGAAGAAATTAGTATATTTAATTTCACCAAAGAAAATAAATAATAAATTCTACGCAAATTTAGATAAGGTTTTGTCTTACAAAAATGTTAGTTTTTTTCAGTTAAGATTAAAATATATAAAAACTAATAAACTTTTAAAAATTGCAAAAAAAATTAAAGAGATTACGACAAAACATAAAGTCAAATTGATCATTAATGATAATTTTTCTTTAGTAAGCAAGATTAAAGCTGATGGTTGCCATATGGGTCAACTCGATGGGTCTTTTAAAATTGCCAGGAATAAACTTAAAAATAAAATGCTAGGAATTACCTGTCATGGTTCTAAAACTTTAGCTAAAAATGCTATCAAAGATAAAGCAGATTATCTTGCTTTTGGATCATTTTTTAAATCAAAACTGAAACCAAAAGCAAATAAAGCAGATTTAAATATTTTAAGATGGGCAAAAAAGAATATAAAAAAACCAATTGTGGTAATTGGTGGTATTAATAACTTAAACTATAAAAAATTAATAAATTCTGGGGCTAAATATATTGCAATATCAAGTTTTATTTGGGATAACCCAAAATTAAAGCCAGAACTTGCAATTAAAAAATTTAAATGAAAATAACAGCTATAGAAATAAAACCAGGTATGATTATAGAACACAAAAATGATTACTGGAATGTTATAAAAACTCAACACGTAAAACCTGGGAAAGGCGGTGCTTTTAATCAAGTTGAATTAAAAAGTGTTATAAAGGGTACAAAATTAAATGAAAGATTTAGATCAAGTGAGACTGTAGAAAAAACAGAAGTTGATGAAAAAAAATTTAATTTTCTTTATATAGATGGTGAAAATTGTCACTTTATGGATAACAAAACTTTTGAACAAGTAGAAATTCCTAAGTCAATATCTGGAGAACAGTATAAACTTTTAAAGGAAAATTTAGAGGTTACTATTTTATTCATGGAAGAAAAACCGATTTCAATAGAACTTCCTAATAATATTGAATGCACTATTGAAACAACCGATGCTGCAATAAAAAATCAAACTGCCTCTTCATCTTACAAACCAGCATTATTAGATTGTGGTATAAAAATTGATGTTCCGCCATTTATTGAAAGCGGAGAGAAAATTATTATTGATACTAGAACTTTAGAATATGTAAAAAGAGTTAATTGATGAGGTTAAATTCTCCTCAAATCAATTTAATAATAAAAGCTTGCATGAAAGCTTCGAGATCTTTGATTAGAGATTTTGGAGAAATTGAACATTTACAGGTTTCAACAAAAGGTCCTGGAGATTTTGTCACATCTGCTGATAAGAGGACTGAAAAAATATTAATCGAAGAGTTGCAAAAGGCACATCCCGAGTATGGAATTATCACCGAAGAAAGTGGAATAATAAATAAATCGAATTATAAAAATAGATGGATAATTGACCCGATTGATGGAACAATGAATTTTTTAAATGGTATTCCACAATTTGCAATTTCTATAGGATATGAAGAAGATGGTGAAATTAAATGTGGTGTAATATTTAATCCTATTATGAATGAAATGTTTTGTGCTGAAAAAGGAAATGGGGCATATCTAAATAATTCAAGGATAAGAGTTTCAAATAAAAAAAAAATTAAAGATGCATTGATCGTGACGGGTGGTCCTAAAGGATCAAGCAAAATTAAAGATAAAATTTTTTCAGAATATATAAATGTATCAAATAATGTCTCTAATGTAAGAAAGTTTGGGAGCGCTGCCTTAGACATGGCTTATGTAGCATGTGGAAGATTTGATGGGTATTGGCAAAGAGAGTTAAATTACTGGGACATAGCAGCGGGAGTAATTATATTAAAAGAAGCTGGAGGGTTTGTTGAGTTTTTTCAAGAAGATACTAATACACCATTGAAAAAGAATGTTTTAGCCACTAATGCCAATATTCATGAAGAATTAAAAGGTTTAATAAATAAAAAAGATATTGAGTAAAAACTATTAATAATATAAAACTCCGTTCATGAAAAAAAACATACACCCAAATTATCACAAGATTAAAGTCGTGATGACTGATGGTACAGAATTTGAAACCAGATCAACTTGGGGCAAAGAAAACGATGTTTTAAAATTAGATATTGATCCTAAATCTCACTTCGCTTGGACAGGGGGGACTCAAAAAATTTTGGATAAAGGAAGAGTAAGTAAATACAACAAAAAATTTAGCAACCTTAGATTAAAAAAATAGATTATGACCGAAACTCCATTCATGCCAAAAGCAACAGCTGTTTGGCTTGTTGAAAACACAACATTGACTTTCAAACAAATTGCAGAATTTTGTAATTTACATGAATTAGAAATAAAAGGGATAGCAGATGGAGATGTTGCTAAAGGAATAAAAGCATACAATCCAATTTTAGCTGGTCAGTTATCTAGAGATGAAATAGAAACGTGTTCTAAAAATCCTGAAAAGAAACTAATACTATTAAAAAAGATTGAAGAGATTGAAGTTAAAGAGAGAAAAAGACCAAAATATACCCCGCTATCAAAAAGGCAAGATAGACCAGATGCAATTTTATGGTTGTGTAAAAATGCATCTGAATTAACAGACGGCCAAATTTCAAAACTTGTAGGAAGTACAAAAGGCACAGTTTCTCTTATCAGAAAAAGAAGTTATTGGAATTTTTCTAATTTAAAACCGAGAGATCCTGTTATTTTGGCGTTATGCACACAAGAGGTTTTTCAAAAAGCCCTAGATAAAGCCAAAAGAAGAGTTGAAAGAGAAAAAAAAGCTAAGATTAGAGAGGAAAAAAAAGCTCAAGCAGCTTCTCTCTAGACAAATAGATTTTCTGATGATAACTACCATGAAAATTAACCGGAGGTTTTTATTAAAATAGACGTTAAAGATAATAATGTGGAACAAGCAATCAGAGTTCTAAAAAGAAAACTTCAAAAAGAAGGATTTTTCAAAATAATGAAGATGAAAAGCACTTATGAAAAACCTTCTGAGAGAAAAAAGAGAGTTCAAACAGAAAATCTTAAAAGAATAAAAAAACTTCAAAAATTAAAAAACAGGTACTAAATTTATATAAAATGAGAGGATTATCAATGCCATCTGGAAAAGTAAAATGGTTTAATGCAAAAAAAGGATATGGATTTATCACTGACGATGAAACGCAAAAAGATATATTTCTTCATGTTTCAGCATTAGAGGAATCAAAATTAAGGATTTTAAAAGAAGAACAAACAATTGTTTACGACATAAAAGAAGAGAAAGATAAACTTCAAGCTATTAATATTAAAAAAAAATAATTTATCGCGGGGTGGAGCAGTCTGGTAGCTCGTCAGGCTCATAACCTGAAGGTCGTAGGTTCAAATCCTACCCCCGCAACCAAAATGACAGATATTATCAGAAATATAACAATCATTGCGCACGTTGATCACGGAAAAACAACTTTGATTGATAGTTTAATGAAACAAAGCGGGACGTTTAGAGAAAACGAAAACATCGAAGAAAGAATAATGGACTCTGGAGAGCTGGAAAAAGAAAGAGGAATTACTATTTTAGCAAAACCTACTTCGATCAATTGGAAAAACTCTAGAATTAATATTATAGACACGCCAGGTCATAGAGATTTTGCTGCTGAGGTCGAAAGAGTTTTGCACATGGCTGATGGAGCTTTGTTATTAATAGACTCTGCTGAAGGGGTGATGCCTCAAACTAAGTTTGTTTTATCTAAAGCCTTAAAACAAGGCTTAAAACCGATCGTTGTGATTAATAAACTAGATAAACCGGATCAAAGAGCTAACGAGGTGCTAGATGAGACTTTTGATTTATTTGTAAGTCTTGATGCAAATGAAGAACAATTAGATTTTCCTGTTTTGTATGCAAGTGGGAGATCTGGTTGGGCCTCAAAAGAAATAAATGGGCCTAGAGAAAACTTACAACCACTTTTAAATTTAATTATTGAACATGTTAAACCATCTTCATTTGATAAAACTAAACCTTTTGCGATGCTTTCTACTCTTCTTTATGCTGATAGTTTTCTTGGAAGAAGTTTAGTTGGAAGAATTTCTCAAGGAACTGCCAAAGCAAATCAACAGATAAAGGCTATTAATCTTAGCGGTGAAAAAATTGACGAAGGAAGGTTGACTAAAATTTTCAGATACGAAGGTACAAAAAAAGTTCCTATTGAAAAAGGTGAAGCTGGAGACATAGTAATTATAGCTGGATTAGAAAAAGCAAATGTCGCTGATACTATTTGTGATTTAGAAGTAAATGATCCAATAAACGCTACTCCTATTGACCCGCCTACTATGTCTATAACAATAACAGTTAATAGTTCACCTTTGGCAGGCACAGAAGGTAAAAAATTAACAAGTACTCAAATTAGAGATCGCTTAATGTTAGAGGCTGAAAACAATGTGGGAATAAATTTTGAGGAAAATGAAAATAAAGATGCTTTTGTTATAAGTGGCAGAGGTGAACTAATGTTAGAAATTCTTTTGACACAAATGAGACGAGAAGGATTTGAAATGACGGTAAGTCCTCCAAAAGTTTTAATTAAAAAAGATGGTCAAGGCAATAAGTTAGAGCCTATTGAAGAAATAACAATGGATTTAGATGAAGAATTTTCATCAAAAGTTATTGACTCGATGAACAGAAGAAAAGGTAAACTAATTGATTTAAAAGATACTGGTAAAGATAAAAAAAGATTAATTTTTCATGCGCCCACTAGAGGTTTGATGGGCTACACAAGTCGTTTTTTAACTTTAACTAAGGGTACTGGGGTTATTAATAGAATTTTTTATACGTATGGAGAGTATACTGGCGATATGGAAGGAAGAAGAAACGGTGCTTTAATTTCTATGGAGAATGGAAAGGCAGTAGCTTTTGCAATTTTTAATTTACAAGCAAGAGGAGAAATGTTTGTAACACATAATGATCCAGTTTATGAAGGAATGATTGTAGGTTTATCTTCAAAGAGTGGTGATCTTGAAATTAATGTTTTAAAAGGTAAAAAACTAACAAATATGAGAACACAAGGTACAGATGAAAATGTTGTTTTAACACCAGTTAGAAAAATGGCTATAGCAGAACAGTTAAGTATGCTTAATACAGATGAGGCTTTAGAAATTACTCCGAAATCTTGTAGATTAAGAAAACTTGTATTAAGTCCTCATGAGAGGAAAAGACAGAGTAGGGCAAAAGCTTCTTAAAGACTAAACCTAGATTTTTTACTATCAACTAGAAATCCTTTAACAGTATCAATTGTCATTGATTTAAAACTTTTTCCAAAATCACTTATTTGATTTATTATTTTTGGCGGCATTGTAATTATATTGCAATTTAACTGTTTGGCTTGAATATAATTATAGGCTTCTCTAGTACTAGCCCATAAAATTTCGACATTTTTATTTTTTTTAGTTAATGAAATACTTCTTTTAAATATTGGAAGTGGATCTTTTCCTTTATCTGCCATTCTTCCAGCAAATATAGAAATAATAGATTTAGTTTTTTTGTTTAAAATTTTGTAAATCTTTTTAGTTTGTTCAAACGAATAAACTGCAGTTATATTTAGTTTTATGCCCTTATCACTCAACTCTTTAATAACCGATCCAGTAAAAATTCCCTTAGAATTAACAACAGGAATTTTAACATAAACATTTTTACCCCATGAATTAATTTCATAAGCTTGATTAAGCATATCTTTTGGATTATCTGCGAAAACCTCGAAAGAAATCGGTTTTTTTTTACAAATCTTCAAAATTTTAAGGGAATAATCTTTATAATTTTTGGCTCCAGCTAATCTCATTAAACTTGGGTTAGTAGTAAAACCATCAACTAAAGATTTATTATTGAAAAATTTAATTGTTTTATGGTCGGCTATGTCACAAAATATTTTTATTTTCATTTATCTAAATTTTTAACAATATCCTCTGTCATTTTTTTAGCGTCAGCAAATAACATTAAAGTATTGTCTTTATAAAAAAGTTCATTATCTATACCGGCGTATCCAGGTGATAAACTTCTTTTCACAAATAATACGGACTTACATTTTTCAACATCAAGTACCGGCATTCCAAATATTGGGCTTTTAGGATCTGTTTTTGCTACAGGATTTGTTACATCATTGGCTCCAATTACAAATGCAACATCAGAGTTAGCAAAATCATTATTTATATCCTCCAGTTCAAAAACCTCGTCGTAAGGAACATTTGCCTCAGCTAGCAGAACATTCATGTGCCCAGGCATTCTACCGGCAACCGGATGGATTGCGTATGTAACTTTAATATCATTCTTTTTTAATTTATCTACCATTTCTCGAACAGCATGCTGAGCTTGAGCAACGGCCATACCATAACCTGGAACTATGATAACTGACGAAGCGTTTTTCATTAAAAAAGCTGCATCTTCTGCATTGCCACTTTTAACAGGTTTTTGATCTTTCTTTTCTTTTGAGTCATCAGTAGAATTATCTGCGCCAAAACCACCAAGTATTACACTAATAAAAGACCTGTTCATGGCTTTACACATTATGTATGAAAGTATTGCTCCAGAGGATCCAACAAGTGCTCCCGTTATAATTAAGGCAGTATTTTCTAATGTAAAGCCTATTCCAGCTGCGGCCCAACCAGAGTAAGAATTGAGCATTGAAATTACTACAGGCATATCTGCTCCGCCAATAGGTATAATTAGTAAAACACCAACTAAAAATGAAATTATGACAACTGTCCAAAAAATATTTGCTGACTGAGTTTTGCATAGATAAAAAATTAAAACAAAAATACCTATGCCGAGTATTAAATTTAAAAAATGTTGACCGCGAAATGTAATTGGAGAACCAGACATTATCCCTTTTAATTTTAAAAAAGCTATTATAGAACCTGAAAAAGTGATTGCCCCTACTGCCGCGCCAATAGACATTTCAATTAGACTTGCAAGTTTAATACCCCCAACAATGCCTAAACTAAAAGCCTCTGGATTTAAAAAGGCTGATATTGCTACTAAAACAGCTGCTAAACCGACTAAACTATGAAAACCTGCTACTAACTCTGGCATTGCTGTCATCGGAATCTTAAAAGCTATAAAAGCACCGATTGCTCCGCCAATAACTAGAAAAATTATTACATAAACTAATGTAGTGGATAAATTACCAATTGATAAGAATGTTACAACAATAGCGATAATCATTCCTGCGATACCAAAATAATTTCCCTGTCTTGATGTGTCTGGTGATGACAGTCCCCTTAATGCAAGGATAAATAATATTCCAGATATTAAATAAAAAATTGCTGATAAATTTGCAGATATCATTTCTTTTTATCTTTCTTTTTTTTATACATTTGAAGCATTCTTTGAGTTACTAAAAATCCTCCAAAAATATTTATTGCTGCTAATACAATAGCAATAAACCCAAAAGTACTTGATGTACTAAAAACATCCTCTGATGATCCAGCTAAGGCTGCGATGATGGCTCCAACAATGATCACTGATGAAATAGCGTTTGTAACAGACATTAAAGGTGTATGAAGAGATGGCGTAACACTCCAAACGACATAATAGCCAATAAAAATTGACAAAATGAATATACTCAACCTAAATATAAAAGGATCTATTTCCATGTTTAAACCTCTTTAATTAACGACTTTTCAATTATTTCGTCTTCTAAGTTAATATTAAAATCTTTTTTTTCCTTACTATACAAATTACGTATGAAGCTAAATAAGTTTTTAGCATACAAGCTGGAAGCAGTAAGTGGTAAGCTATTCATTAAATTTTTCACTCCTATTACTTTAATCCCTTGAACGATGTTAATTTTTCCTGCCTCTGAAAATGCAGAATTCCCTCCTTGTTCTGCTGCCAAATCATAAACAATAGACCCAGGTTTCATCAGTTTTACTAATTCTTCATTTAAAATTCTGGGTGCAGATTTTCCAGGTATCAATGCCGTGCATATAACTATATCATTTTTTTTCAAAGCATCCTTTATCATCTCAGCTTGTTTTTTTTTATAATCATCTGAAGCCTCTTTTGCATATCCACCAGCAGTTTCCATATCCTCGGATTGTTCAACTGTTAAAAATTTTCCACCTAAGCTTTCTACTTGTTCTTTTGATGCTGCTCTTACATCTGTCGCTGAAACAATTGCACCCAATCTTTTAGCGGTAGCAATAGCTTGTAAACCTGCAACACCTGCCCCAATAACTAAAACTTTAGCTGCGGGCACAGTGCCGGCTGCTGTCATCATCATAGGTACTGCCTTCTGAAATTCTGCGACGCAATCAACTACTGCTCTATAACCAGCTAAATTTGATTGAGAAGACAAAACGTCCATTGACTGAGCTCTAGTAATTCTGGGCAATAATTCTAAAGAAAAAGGCTTAATTTTTTTATTTATAATTTTATCGATGTCATTTTTATTTTTTGATGGATTAAGCATACCAATTAAAATTGTATCCTTTTTTAAAAAATTGATTTCGTCCTCAGAAGGACAATTGACCTTCGCAATTAAATCGCTTGATTTTAATACCTCTGACGATGAATTTTTTATTTCAACTCCAAAATTTTTATATTCAATATCGTGAATTCCAAGATGAAGTGCATAGTCTTTCTCAACACATACTTTTAATCCAAGACCAATAATGTTTTTTGCAGACTCAGGAGTAATTGAAACCCTTTTTTCTAATGCTGTGTTTTCTTTAATTGAACCGACTATCATTTTATTAATTTTTAAATTTTAAAGTAAGGTTATTGCTAGTATCACTAATACCGCAATGACTGCAATCGTTCCCCATAGTACAAATTTGGTGAAACCATTGTAAGTTTTTTTGAAATCTTGCTCGCTCATTATTAGCCTTGACGAGCTTTAAATTTTGGATTTTTTTTATTTATCACGTAAAGTTTTCCTCTACGTTTAACTAGTTTAGAGTTTAGGTCTCTTTTTTTTAATGATTTTAATGAACTAGCTATTTTCATAATTAATAAAGCCTGGCAACGTCCTACTCTTCCATATCTTAAGACAAAGTACCATCGGCGCTGAAGGACTTAACTTCCGAGTTCGGAATGGGATCGGGTGTGGCCCCTTCGCAATAATTACCAGGCAAGTGATTTATAGTGTTTTACGTTTAAGAAGTAAAGATAGAATTTTTGGCCTAATTAGCAATCATTTGGTGGGCGTGATAAGAATTGAACTTATGACCTCTACGATGTCAACGTAGCGTTCTACCACTGAACTACACGCCCTTTTTATTTTAAATTAAAACCTTTACAAATATTTACTATATTTTTTTTTAATTGGATCAATTATCAGGTTAATTTCATCGGCCAAACTCATATCATACTCTGAAATAAATTTAATTTGCTTAATCCATCTTTTAAGTTCATCAGAATTGCCAGCCCTCTTTAATCTATCAAACATATAGGAGTCAACCGCTTCGGTTGATCCGAAGTGACAATAAATAGAGTATTTATCAAAAATTTTTGGCAAAAAAGCTTTATATTTACCGCTGATAAATTTTACATCATTAAGATTTTTTTTAGATATTGGACTACCTCTATGAATTATTCTACTATCAAAAAAAACTGCAGAACCTTTTTGAGGAAAAAGTTTTTTTCCATTTAACATGAACATAAAAAAAGACTCAGGAATTAATAAGTAAAGCTTCTTAAAAAATTTATGTAAAAAAAAAATTGTCTTTAAAGGTATATTTTTAATTTTTCTTATTAAAACTTTAAATTTTGAAAAATTTCGGTGCGATGTTTTTATAACGTCAATGCTTCCCCCATAATCACCATTATTTTGTAAATAAATGCCTACTTTTGAAAATAAATAATTTTTTTTAGATAAAATATTTTTACAATAATCATATCTCATTTCTCCTCCGCAATCTCTATGCCAACCATGAAATTCTCTTAAGTTAACGTGGTAATTCTTATGCACCTCGAACGGAGGCAAAAGCGATACTCGACTTTTGCTCAATTCTTCTAATTTAACCTTTATCTTTTTAAGATGATTGCTACTAAAAATTTTTATAATTTTTTTTGCTAATTCAGGATTTTTAAAATCATCTAAAAGTCGGCTGACACCCTCATTTTCATTTTGATCCACAAACTCTTCATCAAATTCTTTCCGAAGTGATAGGATTTCATTATCTTCTAGTAAATTTTTACTTATAACGTATCCGTCATTTATATAATTTTGTAAAATTGTATTATTTTTCATATTTCTAAAACAATAATATATAAAAATATTATTAATTTATATTAAAAAAAGATTTAATTTTTAATTTAATTAAAAAAATTTTTATTTTATCAATAGAGAGTTTTTTTTTCTTTAATTTAGACATATTTTTTTTTATCCAATAGTTTAATTCATTAATATAAATTGATTTTTTTTTTTGTGAAAGGCTCAAAGCATGTAATCTGTAAGTCGCAAGAGGTTTGTGTATATAGCCAATTTGTAACATCTCACTCAATTTAATAAAAAGATCAAAATCACCTATTATATCAAATTTGTTATTAAATTTATTTTGTAAAAGTAATTTCTTTTCTATCATTACCGTTATCACACCAATATTGTAATCCTCTAACAAGCTTTGTGTGGTGATTTCTTTTTTTTTTCTTTTGGTGTATATTTTTTTTTTTTTTTTAAACAGGCAGTAATAGTTAGTGTAGCAAAATCTTAATTTTTCTTTTTTTAGAAATTGTATCTGTATCAAAAGTTTTTTTTTATTCCAATAATCATCTGTATCTAAAAAAGTAATATATTTTCCATTTGCAAGCTTTACAGCCTCATTTCTGGCTTCATATAATTTAAGAGATTTTCTTGCTTTAAATATTTTAATTTTTTTATTTTTAAAAGATCTAGCAATAGAGATACTTGAGTCTTTAGAGCAATTATCATAAAAAATTAACTCCCAATTTTTATATGTTTGAGAAATTATGCTAGATATACTTTTTTTTAAATATATTTCACCATTTTTACAATTCATAATTATACTAATCAAATCTCTCATAAATTAATTATTTCTGTAAAACTGAATTGTTTTGTTTAAGCCTTTATCAATATTTGTTTTTGGTGACCATTTAAATTTTTTTTTTATCTTATTGATGCTTGGATATAATTTTAAAATTTCATCTTTTCTCATTTTAATGTTGCCAAATAAAGGTTTGCCTTTTTTTATCTTTTGATGAATTTTTTGAATGATAAGTTTTATAGTAACCGGCTTTCCACACCCTACATTATAGACATTGTTTTCTATTTTTTTAGATTTTAAAATTTTTAAAATTAAATTAATAAAATCTTCAATATACAAAAAATCTCTTAGTTGCTTACCATCCGTGCAAGAAAATTTCTTTTTATCTATACATGATGTGATTACTTGCGGAATTAATCTTGATGTATCCTGATGAGGACCATAAACTTGATACAATCTTAAAATTAAATAACGAAATTTTAAATTTCTAAAATTTACAAGATATTTGCTAGCTTTATATTTTGCTAACCCATAATTACCTCTAGGTTTACATTTTGAGCTTTCTTTTTGTGGTGAACTAACATTTCCATACTCTAAGCTACTTCCAATTTGAATAAATAGTTTTAATTTTTTTTTATTAAAGTAATTTACTAAATTTTTAGTTCCTCCAAAATGACTTTTAAAAGTTTTTTTTATTTTCGAATGATCGACATACCCGCCAAGGTTAATAGCTACATCAAAGTTAAGTTTTTTTAATTTTATAAAATCTTTTTTCTTTGAAATATCTAGTCGAATGTAATTTACTCCTTTTATTTTTTTTTCTTTCAAAGGAAGTTTGCTTGAAATTGAATTTAAATTATATTTAATTGGATTAAGTTTTTTTAAAAGATTAGATCCAATAAATCCTGTGCCGCCAATAACTAAGATATTTTTATTCACAGCTATTTTAAAAAACTATTCTTTACTAAATTTTCTAATATTTTTTTATCTCTTATCGTATCCATACATTGCCATAATCCATAATGTTTATAAGCACCTAATTTTTTTGTTTTACAAATCTTTTCTAAAGGATACCGCTCAAGAATGGTTTGGTCATTTTTTATAAATTTAAAAATTTCTGGTTCCATAACAAAAAAACCACCATTTATCCAACCCTCATCTAAATTAGATTTTTCTTTAAAGTATTTTACTTTTTTACCTGAAATTTTTATTCCTCCAAATCTTGCTGGAGGTCTTACGGCCGTAAGAGTTACAAAATTTTTTGAATTTGTATGAAACTTTAATAATTTACTTAAATTGACATTTGATAAACCGTCTCCATACGTTAACATAAACCTGTTCTTTCCAATATATTTTTTCATTTTCTTAACTCTTCCACCAGTCATTGCCTTTTGACCAGTGTTAATGACTTTGATGTTTAAATTTTTTAAATTTTTTTTAAAATATTCTTTAATAATCTTATGCTTATAGCCGCTTGCAATTAAAAAATCTTTATATCCAAATTTATTGTAAAATTTTACAATCCTTTCAATTATTGGAACATTTAATATTTTTACCATTGGTTTAGGAATTAATTTTGTGTGCTCTGAAAGTCTAGAACCTAATCCCCCTGCTAAAATTACGACTTGCATTAATATGTTAATTTTTTAAAATCATTGTTAGATAATAACCTCATTAATTTTACTCTATTCTTATCTCGTATATATGTAAATATGGATGTAATTTTAAAAAGAAAAACCTAAAACTTAATTAAATTAAATTGTGAATTTAAAAAACCTATAAATATAAGGATTTAATTTGTATCTTAATTGACCAAGCAAATAACTTTTCTGCTCTATGTTATAAACTTCTTTAATTTTGTTTGTCATCAAATTATAAACTAAAGCAATTCTATTCGATTTACCGTCTCCTTTATAAGAATGCCAAGTTTCTTTTTCAATTCTTGAAAAAAAAACTGCTCGGTTTACTTTCCAATCAACCATTTGCTTTCCATCTCCTTTTTTGTTTTCGTAAAATATTGTTCCGCTATTCTTTTCAGGACTTATATAAATAACTCCACTTAATAATTTATTAGGAGTGTCATCATGTATAGGAAATTGATAATCAGCTCCAGTTTCAATTATATGAAACTCAGAATAATCATATAGTTTTGCCTTTAGAGGACTCAAATCCTTAAGTAAATTCATTGCTTTATCGTGGTAATTTTTTTGCAAACGTCTTAGAATTTCTGGCTCTATACAATCAGCTTTTATATTATTATTTTTATCTATAGAATTATGATGCACACGTATTTCATTTTTAGTAATTTTTTTAAGTCTTATAGATAAAATATCTTCAAGATCTTGCTTTTCCAAAAAATTATCTAATATTTTTAAGTTCATTATCTTTCAAAAACGTAATTAAAAGTTTTAGAAAATTTATTTTCTTTTTCATCAGTTGAATTATCTTCATAAAAATTATCCGCTCTTTTTTTAAATTTAATTTTAAAATTATTATTTTTCATTATTCCTAATACTGTGTCAAATTGATCTTTAAAGTTTTCATTTAGCTCAATCAGCACACTTTTAATATTTTTATTATCTAAATGCTTATCTGCCCCTTTTAGTATCATGTGTTCAATTCCATCAACATCAATTTTTATATAATTGGGTGTGTTTAATATTTTTGAGTCTAATAGAAAGTTTATAGTGGTACCTAAAATTTTATATTTTTGTTTTGGAACAAAATTCTTTCCTTCAAAATCATTTTGATAAGCAAATGTTCCCATCGACCAACCTTCTATAAATTCAGACTCATTCATTGAGGCAAATTCATTAGTTTTATCACTCAAAGGAAATTGATTAATTTTTATTTTTTCCTCTAAGTTGTTAATAGAAATATTTCTGCTTAGAACTCTTAAATTATTAGTAGATGGCTCAAAACTAATAATCTCTATATTTCTATATTTTAATGCAGCATAAATTGAATACAGACCAATGTTAGCCCCAATATCCCAAAATATAATTTTTTTCCATCATCAAAACCATCTATCCATTCTAAAGTCTCTGGCTCTTTTTCATAAAAGGTTTTAATTCTCCATTTTGTGGTTTTATTAGGAACATGAAAAGAGATTTTTTTATTTAAAATTTCTTTTTTTATATAAAGATCTTTTTCAAATAAGTCT